>NZ_MJIQ01000022.1:0-20095 GCF_001878775.1 Acinetobacter sp. AR2-3 | reverse complement strand
GGCAGTTTTCTTTTTCGAATTGATGCTTTACCTGTTTGGTCTAAGCAATCTTCAATCCAGTTTAAATCAATCAATTCACTGAATTGTGAAAGTGAAGGTAGGGTTTGTTTTAATGTTAAATCTAGATTCTGAGATAAATTCATAAAAAAAGAGCGTATTTACATACGCTCTTTTTACAGCATTTTAACTTTTTTTGCTTAACTGACTGGCATTACTCATTGAGAGGACTTTTTTTGTGCATGGATTTAGATCGAGAATGAAGATCCACAACCACAGGTCGTGGTCGCATTCGGGTTTTGTACCACGAAACGTGAACCTTCCAGACCTTCTAAATAATCTACAACTGAACCGACCAGATATTGATAACTCAATGAATCGACTAAGACTTTAACATCACCATTGGCAAATTCTGCATCATCTTCATTCTGGCTTTCCGCAAAGTTAAAGCCATAAGAGAAACCTGAACAGCCGCCACCGGTCACATAGACACGGAGCATTAAGTCTTGGTTACCTTCACTGTCACGCAACTGGCGTACTTTATTTGCGGCATTGTCGGTGAGCACAAGCGCTTGGGCATTCATGGCGGATTCCTCTGTTGAATGGAATGTCTTTAAAAAGAAAAGACCATATTTAAGTATAGCACACTCAATATATGGTCAGTCTGCACAGATTAAAAGTCAAATCAGAGTAATTTTATCAGGATTATTTGTAGTTCTCATCCTGTAAGGCACATTCAAAGTTTTTCGGATTCTGTTTGCAGCGGAATTGCCACAGCAATTTCATCATGCGTTTGTCATAAACGCCGCGTTTGGTCAGGTCAATTCGGGAATCCCGCATCATTTTCTGGTAACCCGGTTTGTCTGCTGCAGGAATATCCATCCAGTATTTTGCTGGAATGTCCGCTTTCATTTTCCCCAAAATACCAAAGGCACGTGGTAACTGACTTCTCACCCATTCACGTGATTTTTGTCCGTAACCTGCCGGAAATTTATCTGGACGGATAATGATATTACCAGTGACCTGCAACACCGGATAATTCACAATCGCGCCTTTGCTACCCAAGCCTTTATGTAATTCCAGCGGTTTAAATACTGCTGCTGGTGCACCAATAATATCCACTTGGCCATTGTTAAACTTGGCACCAAAATTGGTGACATCGGCACTCACTGCCTGTGCGCCGACCTGCTGTACCATGATTTTTTGTGCTTCATCATAGTCAAGTACGGCAATTTTTTTACCGGCTGCTTTGGCAACGGTATTAATACTGCGGTCGTTTACTAACAGAAAAGCATCACCTACAGGAATGACACCGACTACCTCATATTTGCCTTGCAGCATATGTTTGGCAAAAGTTGGACTGGCCAGTCCCTGCATCACTTTAACCGCCAGATTCAGATCTGGAATTGCACCAATGGCATCGAGTGAACCAGTAAAATTATTAAATTGACGGCCACGCATACCGGTAACACTGATCCCATCACATTTCCCGGCTTTAAAATCTTCTGCAACCACCGCTTCATTGGTATTGACCCGCAGTTCGACATCTGCACCCCAGTTTTTGGCTGCCAACTGATAGTCTTTCATCACACTATAGACATCACCGTTTTTACCGACCAGATCAAATACGCAAATCACCTGTTTGGCTTGCGCCAGACCTGAAACAGCCAGTGTCGCCGTAGCCAATGCCAGTGCTTTCCATCTTCTATGCATCATCCTCATTTCCTTATCGCTTGTTTTTGTTATTGCACTTTTAGTCACATGTGATTGTTTTTTATATAAAACATTCGAATTTAATAGTTAGCTCAAGCTTAAGCTATTTTATTCGCTGCACAATGGCAGATCTGACCTGGTTCAGCCATAAAAAAAGCCTAGATCAATCTAAGCTTTTTTCTTTAAAAATCAGATTATTCGCCAGCAATTGAACATTCAAAGTTGGCCTTATCGACAGAACAGCGTGCACGTTTTAAGACCGACATCATGCTGGCATCATAGATTCCGCGTTTGGTCATGTCCATCCGGCCATCACGTAACATTTTCTGATACTTAGTTTTATCTTCAGCGCTCAGATTCATTTTATATTTCGACGGAATACCCGCTTCCAGACGGCTGATCATCCCCATGCTCTTTGGCAGGTTTTTGATAAACCAGTCACGCGATTTCTGTCCAAAACCGGCGGGGAACTTTTCCGGACGAATCACAAAATCAGAAGTCACATGCAGCACTGGGAAATTAAACATTGCGCCGTTATTACCCAGACCTTTATAGATTTCTAATGGCTTGTAGGCATAAGCAGGCGCACCGACCATATCCACCTGACCATTATTAAATTTGGCGACAAAGTTGGAAACATCGGAGATCACTGCCTGCGCACCGACGCGCTGAACCATAATTTTCTGGGCATCGTCATAGCCGAGTACGGCGAATTTCTTCCCTGCGGCTTTTTCAATCGAATTGATATTCTTATCACGCACGAAAATAAATGCCGAACCCAGCGGGGAAATACCGGCAATTTCATATTTTTTGCCGCCCATATTACTGACCATTTTCGCTGCATTACGTTTGTCCAAAGCAAAACTGATCGCACGCTGGGCAATAGCATTACTTGGTGCACCACCCAGTGCATCAATAGAACCGGCAAATTTATTGTATTGACGGGCACGCATGGCGGTCATAAACACGCCATCACATTTACCGGCCTTGAAGTCATTGTCGGCAACCGCTTCATCCTGACGGGCAATCAGATTAATTTCTGCGCCCCAGCCTTTTGCAGCCAATGCCCATTCTTGCGCCATCTGGAAAGACTC
Source organism: Acinetobacter sp. AR2-3 (assembly GCF_001878775.1). Classification (NCBI taxonomy): domain Bacteria; kingdom Pseudomonadati; phylum Pseudomonadota; class Gammaproteobacteria; order Moraxellales; family Moraxellaceae; genus Acinetobacter; species Acinetobacter sp. AR2-3. Next base: position 17,291 of record NZ_MJIQ01000022.1, on the reverse strand, counting down.
ACCGGATTTACCCAGTAAGTCAAACACACAGATATCGACTTTTTCTGCATGCGCCGCACTTGCAAAACCAAATGCAGAGAATGCAGCCAATGATAAGAGTGTTTTTTTCATTGTAGTTATCCTTTGAAATCTTGTTATTCGCTGAGTGTCCGTACACGGGACAAATATTAAGCAAGTTTAATTAAAAAAAATAGAGCATTTACTCCATTTAAAACCGGCATTTTGGCCTATAAAGATAAATCAGAATTATTTGCATAGATTATTTTTAAATATATATTTAAATATCAATATTTTAATATTTAAAACTACTTTCTTATAATTACATTTACCCAGATATAGTTACAAAGATATACATGATTTCAGATTTATTCGCCACCAATCGAACATTCAAAATTGGTTCGTTCTACCGTACAACGCGCGCGTTTCAATACGTTCATCATGCTCTGATCATAAATCCCCTGCCGGGTTAAATCGATCCGCCCATCACGCAAAATCTTTTGATAGGCCACGCGGTCTTCACGGCTGAGATTCAAAATATATTTGCTTGGAATCTCAGCTTCCATGCGCTTGACCATCGCAAAGCTGCGCGGTAACTGTTTGACAAACCAGTTTCGGGATTGCGCGGCAAAGCTTGCCGGAAACTTCTCCTGACGAATAATCAGATCGGCAGTGACATTAATTACCGGAAAATTAATCATTGCGCCTTGACGGCCTAGTCCTTTCTGTAATTCCAGCGGTTTAAATGCATAAGCCGGTGCAGCGACAATATCCACTTCGCCTTGATTAAACTTACGAATAAAATTGGAAATTTCTGACATGACCGGTACGGCTTCAATCCGGTCGACCATGATTTTTTGCGCATAGTCATAATGCAGCACAGCAAATTTCTTGCCTTTGACCTGTTCCAGTTTATTTAGAGTACGATCACGAACAAAAATATAGGCTGGTCCAATCTGGCCGATGCCTGCGACTTCGAATTTTTCTTTGCCAATCTGGGTGATCAGGCGTTTGCTATTGCGTTTATCCAGTACATAACTAATGGCTTTTATCGCAATATCATTATTCGGCACGCCGCCAATCGCATCAATTGATCCGGCAAATTTGTTATAGGCGCGGGCACGCATCGAGGTCATATAGAAGGCATCACATTTTCCTGCTTTGACATCCTGATCGACCTTGGCTTCGTCCTGATACGCGCTTAACTGAATTTCGGCACCCCAGCCTTTTGCTGCCAGCGCCCATTCCTCCAGCAGCTTGTAAGACTCACCAGATTTCCCCAGCAAATCAAAAACACAGACATTCACTCTGGCTTGAGTTGAAGTCGACACCAAAAGACCCAGTGCCGACAAAATTAAACATCCCTTTTTCATTTTTATTTGACTCTATGGTATTTTTTGCTCGATCAGCCTGAACTATAAACCACTGTTCACGCATAAAATAGAGCTTTTACTCAACTTGTGCGTCTATCCCAGATCAATTGACAGAGATGAAAACTGACTCATTTCAGCAAAACCGGTAAGATTTTTCATTTTCACAGGGCTTTCCTTTAGAATAGGCGCATCTTATTTCTTAGCTTTGATTTCTCAATGATTCAGTTAGACCAGTTATCTATACGTCGCGGTGGACGTGTTTTATTTCAAAAAGCGTCGATGCAGTTACACCCAGGATGGAAAATTGGCCTAACCGGTGTCAATGGTGCCGGGAAATCAACCCTGTTTTCAGCATTGCTCGGCGGCATGGAATCGGACACCGGTTCGCTGACCCGACCTGCGGTATGGACCGTGGCGCATATGGCTCAGGAAATCAAAGCACTGAATATGAAAGCGATTGATTTCGTATTATCGGGCGATGAAGAATACTGGGATATTCAGCAGAAACTCGATCAACCGGATCAACTGGATGATGCAGAACTAGCCCATTTGTATGGCCGTTTTGATGAAATTTCAGGTTATTCGGCTCCTGCCAAAGCCTCGCAATTGATGGCCGGTCTGGGCTTCTTTGAACATCAATCACAACTGGATGTTTCAAGTTTTTCCGGTGGATGGCGTATGCGTTTGAATCTGGCGCGTACCCTGATGAGCCGCTCAGACTTACTGCTCCTCGATGAACCGACTAACCATCTGGACTTGGACGCAATTCTCTGGCTCGAAGACTGGCTCAAGGCTTATGAAGGCACCCTGGTACTGATTTCGCATGACCGGGATTTCCTCGATGCGATTACCGATCATATTTTACATATCGAAAATCAGGAACTGATTTTATATACCGGTAACTATTCGACTTTCGAGCGTACCCGCAGTGAACGTCTGGCGCAGCAGCAACAGGCGTATGAAAAGCAGCTGGAAACCCGTGCACATCTGCAAAAATATATTGACCGTTTTAAAGCGCAAGCGACCAAAGCCAAACAGGCACAGAGCCGGATTAAACAGTTGGAACGTATGCAGGAATTATCTGCTGCACATGTCGATACACCATTTACTTTCAGTTTCCGTGAACCGACCAAAATGAGTTCACCGTTATTGCAACTGGAACATGCCGATATCGGTTATGGCGACAAGCTGATTGTGACCAATGTAAACTTACAGATCACGCCAAACAGCCGGATCGGTTTGCTCGGGATGAATGGTGCTGGTAAATCGACGCTGATTAAATCGCTGGTCGGTGACCTGAAACTGATTCAGGGCCTGCGTAAAGATTCAGAACTATTGAATATCGGTTATTTTGCCCAGCATCAGATGGACGCACTGGATGGCAATGCCAGCCCGATGTTACAACTGGCACGTATCGCCGATAAAAAAATCAGTGAAGCCAGTCTACGCTCCTTCTTGGGTAGTTTCGGTTTTAGTGGCGAACGTATGGATACGCCAAGCGAAAGCTTCTCAGGCGGTGAACGTGCACGTTTGGCCCTAGCACTGATTGTTTGGCAGCGTCCGAATGTACTGATTCTGGATGAGCCGACCAACCATTTAGACCTGGATATGCGTCATGCACTGACTATGGCTTTACAAGATTTTCAGGGCGCGGTAGTTCTGGTTTCGCATGAACGTCAGCTCATCGCCAGCGTCTGTGATGAACTGCTACTGGTACATAATGGTCAATGCCGTGAGTTTGATGGTGATCTTACTGCCTATGCTGACTGGTTACGCCAAGCCCGTATTGAGATGATTAAAAATGGGCAAAAGCCAGCAGAACCGGTGAAATCCCAAGTCGAAGTCAAACCGACTATTTCCAAACTGGACAAGGAAGCACAACGTAAGGAAGCTGCTCGCCAGCGGGAACTAAGTCGTCCGATTCGCAAGAATATTGAAAAATGCGAAGCACAGATGGCCAAACTACAGCCGCGACTGATTGAAATTGAAAACCTGCTGGGTGACAGTGCTTTATACGAAGCATCACGTAAAAATGATTTGCTGAAACTGATGAATGAGCAAACCGAGCTAAAAGCCAAACTGGAAACAGCCGAAGAGCAAATGCTAGAACTGATGATGGAACTGGAAAGTCTGGAACAGACGTTCTAAAGCTCTTTTAGTAAGATTTAAGATAAGAGATGAATGACCAACGTTGTTCATCTCTTTTTTATTCACTACTTTTAATGTTTTCTCTTCCATTTTCCCCCCTGTATTTTTTCATCTACGTCTAGATGTTTCTTTAATTCTGTTCTTTTCTATTCATTCGACACATAAGGTCATGAATTACGCAAACCCTATATAAGTTTATTTTTTAAACAGTTGGATGCCTTATTTCATACATTAATTTACAGCGCGCTGTTTCATCCTAAGGCTCTAATACAAGTGTTTTTTAATTTTTGGCAGCCTTGCTAAGAGTCTGTTTAATGTTGAACTAGAGAGAGGAAATCCGCATGCGTGCTCTTACCTATCATGGTGCTCGGGATGTACGAGTTGAATCCGTTCCAGATCCAGTGATTCAGGAACCAGATGACGTTATTTTAAGGGTGACAGCCACCGCCATCTGTGGCTCAGATCTGCATTTATACCGGGGGAAAATTCCGGCCACTGAAGACGGTGATATTTTCGGCCATGAATTTATGGGAATTGTAGAAGAAGTCGGCCCAGAAGTAACCGAAGTCAAAAAGGGTGACCGGGTGATTATTCCCTTTGTGATTGCATGCGGTCACTGTTTTTTCTGTGAACATGAACTCATGGCTGCCTGTGAAAATACCAATACCGGTCGTGGTGCAATTCTCAACAAAAAACAGATCCCACCAGGGGCAGCTTTATTTGGCTTTAGCCATCTGTATGGTGGTATACCGGGTGGTCAGGCTGAATATGTACGGATCCCCAAAGGCAATGTCGGACCATTTAAGGTGCCGGGTTCCCTACCTGATGAAAAAGTATTATTCCTGACCGATATTCTGCCAACTGCGTGGCAAGCAGTGAACAATGCCCAAGTCGGTCGAGGTTCCAGTGTCGCCATTTATGGCGCTGGCCCGGTCGGTCTTCTGGCTGCTGCCTGCGCACGGATGCTCGGTGCCGAGCAGATCTTTATGGTCGATCACCATCCTTATCGTCTGCGTTTCGCACATCAAACCTATGGGGTGATTCCGGTCAATTTTGATGAAGTCGATGCTGCTGAATTTATCATTCAAAACACCACGGGTTATCGTGGAGTCGATGCCGTCATTGATGCGGTCGGTTTTGAAGCCAAAGGCAGTATGTTGGAAACTGTAATGACCAACCTAAAATTAGAAGGTTCGAGTGGTTCAGCGCTAAGACAATGTATTGCAGCGGTCCGCCGCGGCGGTGTGGTGAGTGTACCTGGAGTTTATGCCGGTCCAATTCATGGCTTCCTGTTTGGTGATGCCTTTGACAAAGGTTTAACCTTTAAAATGGGACAAACCCATGTGCATACCTACTTGCCGCAGTTGCTAGAACATATTGAAAATGGAGATCTGTCTCCAGATCTGATTATTACCCATCGCATGAAACTGGAAGATGCTGCGGAAGGTTACCGTATTTTTGATAAAAAAGAAGAAGACTGTCGTAAAGTGATTCTGACGCCATAAATATTATTTAAAAAAGCGCCGTCAGGCGCTTTTTTATTTTTTTATCATCATTTTATCAATCCTCTTTTTCCTGTTTCTAAGCAATAAGATTTCAGCGACCCTCTCTCTTTTCTATCGAGTAATAAAAGAAGTGCCAGATTTTCAATAATGAAATCAAAAAATAAATAAAAAATTAGAATTAAAAAAGTTAAGCAAAAATCGATAAAAGTATAATTTTAAATAAAAATGAAAGTTCACTTGATTGTTAAATTGATTATGTAGTTTAGCTACACCCTAAATTTTTAATTAAAAATATGTTCCACACCAATGATTAGAGAAACTACACTATATTTACAAGTATATAATTCATAATAATTTTTTATTTTAAAACCAATCCAAGGAATTGTCTGGTCATACTAGCGATATCTCGCCAAATCCCTTTTAAATTTAAAATGCTATTTTAAATTTAAAAACACTTATCCACAAGACACTAGGGTTTAAATTTGAATTTAAAATAAAGAATCAATACGTGGATTAAAGCTTGTGGAAAAATAATATATTATTCACGTAAAAACTATGGATAACTCCAGACTTATCCACATATCTGATCAGGCTTGCTATATACTTAAAAGCAATATTATTCAGGTATTATTTAGCTTATTAGACCAAATTTCTTATAAGTGATTGAAAATTTAGAAGTTGGTTTTAGCAGCTTTTTATTTATTTTTGAGATATTGGATCTTCTGAATAGGCTATTTATTATTTTTTAGTCGAATCCACATGACGTATTCGATCTGTTTTTATTACCCGTATCTTTAAATATCACTTTGACTAATATAGTTTTCACCAAGCATTCTGGACTGCGTACACACTCTTCATCGTATAAAGAGCGTTCTTCCACCTCACTTTCCTATTCAAAAATTATCTTAGAAGTTCTGAAACTCATCGTGTTTATCACAATACACTCGCTTCAGATTTCACATATTTTTCGAGCTGGTGATCTATACATATAACCTTACTTGAAGCCAGTCTGGCTTATTCAACTTGGCTTTTAACAACTAAAATGAACTCCATCCTATATCTAAAAATCTGTCCAAAATTACTTTATTCTGCCTAGCTCACAGGATATGAGTAAAAAATTGGTCTAAAAAAAGCGCCTCGAAAGGCGCTTTTTTTATGTTTGATTTTATCCTGAGGAATCAGGCATCAATGTCTGCATTCAAGGCATTTTCTTCAATGAAAGCACGACGTGGTTCTACGTCATCGCCCATCAAGCAAGAGAACATACGATCGGCTTCAATCGCATCCGTTACCGTTACTTGCAGCATATTACGATTGTCTGGATCCATAGTCGTTTCCCACAGCTGTTCCGCATTCATCTCACCCAGACCTTTATAACGCTGGATCATCATGCCACGACGTGAGTCCTGCAAGATATGCTGCCAAACCTGATGGAAATTGTTGACCTGAATCTTGCGATCGCCTTTTTGTAAATATGCACCCTCTTCAAGCAGGCTGAACCAGCTCTTCGAGTTCTTTAATAAACGTGCATATTCACTTGAACCTAACAGTACTGAGTCTAACAGGTAGCTATGTGGCAAGTTATGTACATAGATCGTGATACGTGGCAACCAGCTTGCAGTTTTTTGACCATCTGCCAGTTCTTTTTCAAAACGCTCCAGGGTTAATTCCGGACGTAATGTTGGCTGAATGGCTTCAATCGCTGCACGCAGATTCTCACCCCATTTTTCCACATAGGTTTTGTCTTCCAGCTGATCCAACTTAAAGCCTTCCAGTGACAGCAGCGCATCAAGCAGACTCGCAGGATAACGCTGGGTCAAACGCGCCAAGCTCTTCTGGGAAGTCTGATAATCTGCAATCACATTCGCCAGTGCTTCACCACGAATCGCAGGCGCTTCTGCACTGATATGCAGCTCCAGCTCATCGATCGCATTCGAAATCAGGTAGGTTTCCAGTGCATCATTGTCCTTGATGTACTGTTCCTGCTTGCCTTTTTTCAGCTTATATAATGGTGGCTGTGCGATATAAATATGACCACGTTCCACAAGTTCCGGCATTTGACGGAAGAAGAACGTTAACAGCAAGGTACGGATATGCGAACCATCGACGTCAGCATCGGTCATGATAATGATTTTGTGATAACGCAGTTTGTCCGGATTATATTCCTCACGACCAATACCACAGCCGAGTGCGGTAATCAGCGTACCGACTTCAGCAGAGGAAATCATACGGTCAAAACGGGCACGTTCCACGTTCAGGATCTTACCTTTCAGCGGTAAAATCGCCTGCATTTTACGGTTACGACCCTGTTTGGCCGAACCACCTGCAGAATCACCCTCGACCAGGTATAGCTCAGACAATGCTGGATCTTTTTCCTGACAATCGGCCAGTTTACCTGGAAGACCGGCAATATCCAGCGCACTCTTACGACGTGTCATTTCGCGTGCTTTACGCGCTGCATCACGCGCACGTGCTGCATCAATGATCTTGCCAGCAATCGCTTTGGCTGCTTGTGGATTTTCCAATAAATATTCAGAAAATGCCTTGTTCATGGCCTGTTCAACAGCGGTTTTTACTTCACTCGATACCAGTTTTTCTTTGGTCTGTGAAGAGAATTTTGGATCAGGTACTTTGACTGACACGATGGCAGTCAAGCCTTCACGCGCATCATCACCCGATACCGCAACTTTTTCCTTTTTCAGGATATTTTCGCTGTCCATGTAGTTATTTAAACCACGGGTCAACGCAGCGCGGAAACCGGCCAAATGCGTACCACCATCCTTTTGCGGGATGTTATTGGTAAAGCAACGCACATTTTCCTGATAAGAATCATTCCACTGCAATGCGACTTCTACCGTAATACCGTTATCGGCCTGTGCAGCAGTAAAATGGAAAATATCATTCAGGTGAGTTTTGCCTTCGTTAATATATTTAACGAACTCAGATAAACCACCTTCGTAGTCATAGACATTCTCAAGATTGACGCGTTCATCACGCAGGACAATACGTACACCCGCGTTTAAGAATGACAATTCACGTAAACGACGCGCTAAAATATCAACATTGAAAATGGTTTGACTAAAGGTTTCAGCACTTGGGTAGAAACGTACTGTTGTACCCGATTTATCAGTTGTACCTGTTTCACGTAATTTATAAACAGGATCACCATGACGGTATTCCTGTTCATAAGTTTTGCCCGCACGGCTAATATTTAATAGCAGTTTTTCAGACAGCGCATTGACCACCGAAACACCAACGCCATGCAGACCGCCAGAGACTTTATAACTGTTGTCGTCGAACTTACCACCGGCATGCAGAATGGTTAAAATTACTTCTGCTGCAGACACGCCTTCTTCAGGGTGAATGTCGGTCGGAATACCACGACCATTATCAGATACTGAAACCGATTCATCTTCATGGATCGTCACTATAATTTCATCACAGTGGCCTGCCAAGGCTTCATCAATCGAGTTATCGACTACTTCAAACACCATGTGGTGCAGGCCGGTACCATCGTCTGTATCACCAATGTACATGCCCGGACGCTTACGGACTGCGTCTAAACCACGTAATACCTTGATGCTAGAGGAATCATAAGCCTTTTCAATGGTTTGTTCTGTTTGAGAAGCAGCTTGATCTTCTGAACTCATGGTTTCTCCCTAGTGAAAAATAGGTCTATCCAAAGATGGGTAAAACTCAAAAAATATTATTGCACAACTTGAACTGTACCGTTTTCAACACTGAATAACTGATATGAGATAGACAAATCATGTAAGTGCTTTTGTACTGATTCATGGTCTAAGGTGGTAATAAAAACTTGACTACCAAGTTGGCTCAATCGCTCAATTAAACGTTGTTGTGCGGTTAAATCTAATTCTGCTGTCACATCATCTAATAATACCACAGTTTCCTTATTACAAGAATGGAGCATTGCGATTTGCGACAGTTTTAGTGCGATCATCAGCAGCTTTTTCTGACCCCGCGACAGGATCACGTCGGCATCCCCCATCGGGGTCTTTAAACGCAAATCCGCGCGATGTGGACCATATTCGGTATAGCGTCGCTCACAGTCTTTTTCATGCTGGTTGGTCAGATCATTCAGCAGGCCAGTTTCACTGTGAAAGCCCGGACTGTATTCCAGACTGACTTGCAAATCAGGTAATAACTGTTTCAGGTCATCTTCAAAAAAGGGCTTCCATTGTTCCACGATCCCGACACGTTGCGAATGTAAAATTTCACCATATTCACTGAGCATCTGGTTCCACGGTTCCAGATCTGACAGACTGAGAAAGCGTTTGCTTTTGAGCAAACTATTTCGCTGTTTCAGCGCACGAGAATAATATTGCCAGGCATGATAAAACTCTGGTTCCACGTGGAACATTAACCAGTCAAGGAGTTGGCGTCGTGGTTTAGCACCATGATCGATAATATCGGTGCTTTGCGGATCAATCAGCTGCAAGGGCAACAGTTTGGCCAGCTGTCCCTGGGTTGCCACTAGATCGCCATTGACCTTGATCAGTTGCTCCCCGCTGGCCATTTTTTGCATGCCAATTTTTTCAGTCGCAGACTGTGCAAATACAATCGCATCCTGCGCGCCATGCTGGATATAATTTTTGGGAATATGAGTACGGAAGGAACGACCAGCAGCAAGTAAATGAATCGCCTCTAAAATCGAGGTTTTACCTGAACCATTTTGCCCATAAAAAACATTAAACGGCTGCAATCCGTGGAGAGCAACCGTCTTTAAATTCCGCACACGCTCAATATGTAAACGCGTAATATGCATGTCTTATATGAGTATCAAGAGCCGCAGCTTAAACACGCATCGGCATGACGACATAAGTTTGATCGGTATGTGCCGGATCCTGTACCAGGACCGACTGGTTGGCTTCAGTCATGGTCATCGATACATCATCGCCATCCAGTACACCCAGCACTTCAATCAGATACTGTGCATTGAACGACATCTCTAGTGGTGAATCTGCATATTGAATCGCCAAATCTTCAATGGCTTCATCCTGCTCTGGGTTATTGGCGCGAAGTTGCAAAGAATCAGCATTGAAATTTAGAAATACACCACGCAGCTTTTCATTACTTAAAATCGCCACACGCTGCAAAGACTGCTTGAACACATCATGCGCGATCATTACCACTTTGTCGCCACCACGTGGAATCACACGGCGATAATCCGGGAATTTACCATCAATCAGCTTGGTGGTGAAACGCACGGTAATGTCCGCCTGTTCCTTGTCACGGCTTGGCATAGTAATGGTCACATTGAGCAGTTCACGACCAATCAATAGAGATAACTGCTCATCTTCAACGCTGAGCAGACGCTGTAACTCTGCAACGGCCTTACGTGGCACAATCGCCTGAATCGGCTGGGTTGCAGTGGATTGTGCTGCCGTTTCACAGAGTGCCAGACGATGGCCATCGGTGGTCACTGCACGAAGCTGATTGGCATCAATTTCCAGCAAAGTACCGGTCAGGTAAAAACGTACATCCTGAACCGCCATGGCAAAAGCAGTTTTTTCGAACAGGCGTTTCAGTTCACGCTGTGTCACGGTCACTTGCGTGCCTTGGGTGTTTTCAGTATTGAGTAATGGATAATCATCAGCAGGCAAGGTCCCCAGTACAAAACGGCTGTTGCCTGATTTAAGTATGCAGCGCTGATCTTCAGTAATATGCAAATCCACCAATGCCGCTGAAGGAAGTGACTTACAGATATCAATCAGCTTACGTGCAGGAACTGTAGTCTCGCCTTCCTGCAAACATGCACCTTCAGCCAATGCGGTACTTGCCACCAGTTCGACTTCCAGATCGGAACCGGTCACGGTCAATGCTTGCGCAGTCACCTGAATTTTCAGGTTAGACAGGATATTCAAGGTATGGCGACGTTCAACCGCTCCTACGACATGTGAGAGAACATTCAGTAAGCTTTCTTTCGCGATTTTTAAACGCACGGTGCATTCCTCTAAAGCTGAAGATTAATATAGAAAAAGTGATTTTTTGACGGTTTACTATGCGGCAAAAGCAGCCGCATAGCAAGAATAGAATTTGAGCGATTTAGATCAACTTTGCAACAGACGCTGCAGGTTTTTATAGTCTTCGTTAAAGATCGGATCTTCTTCACGTAGGCTCTGTACTTTCTCGCAAGCATGCATCACGGTACTGTGATCACGACCGCCAAAAGCCATACCAATTTCCGGAAAACTGTCGCCGGTTAATTCACGTGCCAGACCCATCGCCAGCTGACGCGGACGTGCATAAATCCGGGTGCGTTTTGGACCGACCAGCTCTTTCAATGGAATGCGGAAATATTCACTGACCACACGCTGAATATTTTCAGTACTGATGGTACGGGCACGAATTGCCAGCACATCTTTTAAAGATTCACGCACTACATCCAGATCAATTGGTGTGCCTTTAAAACGTGAAATCGCTACCACTTTGTTCAGCGCACCTTCAAGCTCACGCACGTTAGCCACCACCTGCTGGGCAATAAACAGCGCACAGTTACGAGGTAAATCAACCTGGTTGCTTTCGGCTTTTTTCAGCAGGATTTCAATTCGGGTTTCAATATCTGGCGGTTCAACCCCGACCGACAAACCCCAAGAAAAACGTGAAACCAGACGTGGATCCAGCTCTGTCAGCTCTTTAGGATAACGATCCGAAGTCAAAATAATTTGCTTGGATTCATCCAAAAGTGCGTTAAAGGTGTAGAAAAATTCGACCAGACTGGCCTCTTTACCGGCCAGCAAGTGAATATCATCGACCAGTAATAAATCCAGAGAACGGCAGTTTTTCTTAAACTCTTCGACTTTACCCTGCTGCAACGAGCTGACAAAGTCCTGTACAAAACTTTCTGCGGTCATGTACATGACGCGTGCATTCGGCTTGGCCTGCAACAGCGCATTGCCGACCGCCTGCATCAAGTGGGTTTTACCCAGACCGGTCGGACCATATAAAAATAACGGGTTGTGCTGTGAAGCCCCCAGCTGGGTCAGTACCTTGCGACAGGTTTCTGCTGCCATCTGGTTCGATCGGCCTTCCACAAACAGCGAGAAGGTAAACAATGGATTCAACTGACGTCTACGGCTATTTTTGCCGCTGTCTTCTTTTTCTTTCTTCGGCTTCGGCACTGGCATCGGTGTCGAGGTCAATGCCGCAGTTGTGGTCGCCGGTTGTTCACTGGCAGATAAAATCGCCCCTGGACGTGAATCGACCAAAATCTCGACCTTGCGTACCCGTCCTTCAGACAACTGTTCTGCCAGAATCGTAATCAGTTCCAGATGATGTTCCTGAATGTAACGCGTCCAGTAAGGATTAGGTGCATACAAACGCAAGCTGTCTTCCAGCTCTTCTGCAACCAATGGGCGAATCCACATTGTAAAGACATTTCCAGAGAGCTCTTGTCGCAGGCGATTTAAGCAGTCCGTCCAAAGCATGTGAATCCCCTATTCATTCCATTGTTCATTCAAAAAAGATGACCGCGACCAAAAGCGGGTCGCCATTCTAACCAAGTTATCCACATCTGTCATGGCAATTTCCACAAAAACTGTGCAAAAAGAAATCAACATGCATGAATTTAAATTTAAAACCCAGTGCGGATAAGTTTATCCGCAAGCTGTGGATAAAATATATCATAAAGTTATCCACAAAGTATAAAATTAATAGAAACAGTTTTATCCACAATATAAGTTTATGTTTAATTAAATAAAAATTGGCTTATCCATAGAAAAAGTGCTCCCTAATAGTAATAAATTTAAATTTATAAATTTGAATTTATTTATAAGATCACTGGTTTTTGTGGATAACTCAAAAAACTTCAAATTTAAATTCAAAACCGCATGTTAATTTTAAACTCTGGATAATATGTGGATAACTTTGTTGATAGAGTTGTTTATAACTTATATATATTTATATAACAATAACTTAATTTGTGATTAACTTGAATTGAACTATTTTTTATTCAGTTCTCTGAAAAACCAAGGCCTTTATCTTTTTTAATCTTATTTGAAAAGAAAACCGCTTTTGCATTGACAGCTCAAGCAATGAGCACTAAAATCGCGGACCTTCATAGAAAGATCATTTTTTGGAGTTTCAATATGAAACGTACATTCCAACCGTCTGAATTAAAGCGTAAGCGTGTTCATGGTTTCCGTGCTCGTATGGCTACTAAAGCTGGTCGTCAAGTATTAGCTCGCCGTCGTGCAAAAGGTCGTCATAGCTTAACTGTTTAATCAGTTACGCTAAGACGATTTTGGGTGTTATGACAAAACTTTATAGTTTTGGCACAGAGTTGCGATTACGCTGTGCTGCCGATTATAAAGGTGTCTTTGATGGTGCGCTTTTTAAAGTGCATCAACCCCATTTCTTATTTCTTGCAAAACATTCCGAACTGCCAAATAGCCGTTTGGGTTTAGTTGTTGCCAAGAAAAAAGTGCGACGCGCACACGAAAGAAATCGAGTAAAACGACTTGCTCGCGAAAGTTTTCGCCTGCATCAACAGCAATTAGATGACTTAGACATTGTAATCATGCCGAAAATGGGTGTTGAAGCAGTGCCTAATGCAGAATTGCACCAGCAATTACAATTTGCCTGGCAGAAACTGAACCGTCTTGCCAAAAAGCATTCAAAAATAGCCCCCTCCCCACAAAAGTAGAGTTGGCCAATGGTACGTTTACTGCATTGGTTGATCCGTTTCTATCAGATTGCGATTAGTCCTCTTCTTGGACCGCGCTGTCGTTATATTCCAACTTGTTCTCAATATTCCTTGGAAGCAGTCCAGATGCATGGCGCTGGGCGTGGAGTGTGGCTGGCTACTAAACGTATTTGCCGTTGTCATCCGTGGGGGGGCTCGGGATATGATCCTGTTCCCTCAAAAGCGATTCGTTTTATTTCATTTCAGCAAATAGATTCTCAAACGCTTCACGTTGCTGTACCCTTTCGTGATCGTTTATTGAACCAAAATCACTCTCACCACTTGGGGTAATACATATGCAACAATGGGCCAGGATTGCAATTCTCGGAGCCATGTTTGTTGTCGCATATTTGCTCATTTTGGCGTGGCAAAAAGATTATGGAAATGCTGAAACAAAACCGCAGCAGGAAACTGCTGTTGTTTCGCATGACGTATCTGCAGATTTGCCAAATGGTCAGACGGCTACAGTTGCCTCTGATCTGCCACAAGCAAATGTGCCAGCACAGCAAGCCACGGATGCCACAGCACCTGTAAGTCAGCAGCTTATTTCAGTACAAACTGACCTTTATCACCTTTGGATCAATCCTAAGGGTGGTGATATTGTTCGTATTGAATTACTCAATCATGACAAGAACAAAGACAGCGATGAGCCGTTCGTGATGCTGGAAAGCGATGCGAAACGTACTTATGTCGCCCAGTCTGGCCTGATCGGTCTGAATGGACCGGACAGCAGCCGTAACGGCCGTCCAATGTATGAGCTGGAAAAAACTGCTTATACCCTGGCAGATGCGAAAATAGTCAAATCCAAAGATGGTGAAAACCTGAAAGTATTGTCTGTACCGCTAGTGTTTAAAACCGCTGACGGGATCGAGATTATCAAGACCTTCAATTTCACTGAAGGTGAATATCCGGTCGTGGTAAATCACAAAGTGGTTAACCGCAGTGGCCAGACCTGGCAAGGTCAGATGTTCGGTCAGATCAAACGGGATAACTCGGAAGATCCAGGCAAGTCCGATCAAGGGATCTTCACGCTAGGAACATTCCTGGGCGGTGCATGGGGTACCCCGGACGAGCAGTACAACAAGCTTAAATTCGACAACTTTGTTGAAGAAAAAGTGAGTACTGAAGCGACAGGTGGTTGGGTGGCAATGGTACAGCACTACTTTGTTAGTGCATGGGTTCCAGGTCAGCTGAAGTTGACTCAAGGCAATGGCGAAGCTTATAGCGCCAAGCTTGAATCACGTAAATCAACCGATAACATGAACATCATCGGTTTTACTTCACCAACGTTTAATGTACCAGCAGGTACCGTGGCTGAAATTGATGCGACTTTCTATTCAGGTCCAAAAATCCAGTCAGAACTGAAAGATTTGGCTGCGGGTTTAAACCAGACCGTTGATTATGGCTGGTTATGGCCAATCGCGAAATTACTGTTTGTTGGTCTTGAATTCTTCCATGGTCTGGTGGGTAACTGGGGCTGGGCAATTATTCTGTTGACCGTTCTGGTGAAACTGATCCTGTGGCCATTGTCGTCGAAGAGCTATCGCTCGATGGCGAAAATGCGGGTGATTGCGCCAGAAATGCAACGCATGAAAGAAGAGTTCGGTGAAGATCGGATGCGCTTCTCTCAAGAAATGATGGCATTGTACAAACGTGAACAGGTCAATCCGCTTGCCGGCTGTTTACCGCTGTTATTACAAATGCCGATTTTCCTGGCCTTGTACTGGGTATTGATGGAATCTGTGGAACTGCGTCATGCGCCATGGATGCTCTGGATTCAGGATTTGTCTTCAATGGATCCTTGGTTCATTCTGCCGTTGTTGATGGGCTTGACGATGTATATCCAACAGTCGTTAAATCCACAACCAACTGATCCAATGCAGGCGAAAGTCTTCAAGTTTATGCCGATTATCTTTACCGTATTCTTGTTGTTCTTCCCGGCAGGCCTAGTCCTGTACTGGATCGTCAACAATTTGATCACGATTCTGCAACAAACTTTGATTAACAAGTCTGTTGCCAAAGATCGCGCGAAACGTGATGAGGCTACTCCAGTCAACTAAGTTGTACGGATAGGCTGAATAAATCCGCTTAAGATGGTAATCTTAGGCGGATTTTTTTTGGCTGTATTTTTGAGTCTTTGCAGGTGAATTTTATGCTCAACCGAACCACAACTATTGCTGCGATTGCAACTCCACCAGGACGTGGCGGCGTTGGGGTGATTCGCCTGTCAGGTCCGAAATCCTATGAGATTGCCCAGCAACTGACGCAAAAAGCGCTGCCTAAAGCGCGTTTTGCCGGTTTCCGCCAGTTCTACGATGCAGCAGGCGAAGTCATGGATGAAGGACTGGCGATTTGCTTCCCGAATCCAAACTCATTTACCGGCGAAGATGTCGTGGAGCTACAGGGTCATGGTGGTCCGGTGATTCAGAATGCCCTGCTTGGCCGTTTGCTGGAGCTGGGAGCCACTGCAGCCAAAGCGGGTGAATTCTCGATGCGTGCTTTTGAGAATGGCAAGCTGGATCTGGTGCAGGCCGAGGCGATTGCCGACCTGATTGATGCAACTTCGCAAGCGGCTGCCCGTTCTGCAGTACGTTCTTTGCAAGGGGCGTTTTCGACCAAAGTCAATGCAGTGCTTGAGCAGCTGATTCACCTACGTTTGCATGTGGAAGCCGCGATTGATTTCCCGGAAGAAGAAATCGACTTTCTGGCGGATGGCAAAATTTTAAATCTGCTGGATGGTGTATCCAGTGTAGTCACTCAAGTACAGCAATCCGCACGTCAGGGACAGCTTCTACGTGAAGGCTTACAAGTCGTAATTGCGGGGAAACCGAATGCCGGTAAATCCTCTCTACTGAATGCGCTGGCTGGAATTGAACGCGCGATTGTGACCGATATTGCTGGTACAACACGTGATGTCCTGCATGAAAAGATTACTTTAAATGGCTTGCCGATCACCCTCACCGATACTGCGGGCTTGCGTAAAACTGGCGATATCGTGGAAAAAGAAGGGATCCGCCGCGCAATTAAAGAAATCGAACAGGCCGATTTATTGCTCTTGGTCTATGACTTAAGCCAGGGCGAAGATCCGCTGCAACTCGCCCAGGAATATTTTGCTGAACATATAGAACCGAAACGTTTGATGCTGATTGGCAATAAATGCGACCTGACCGGTGCTGAAGCCGTGATTGGAGATTTAAATGGTTTCCGGCATATCGCAGTCTCTGCCAAGCAGGAAACCGGCGTTCAGGCGCTCATAGAAGCGATTACAGCGCATGCAGGCTTCCAGCCTGAGGAAGACACCTTTATCGCACGTACCCGTCATTTAGACGCAATGAAGCGCACTCAGCTCTATCTGGCTGAAGCGCGTGAGCAACTGGTGGTGTATAACGCCGGTGAACTGGTAGCGGAATCCTTACGTCTGGCGCAAAATGCTTTGGGTGAGATCACGGGTGATTTCAGTGCAGATGACCTGCTGGGCAAGATCTTCGGTTCATTTTGTATTGGTAAATAATTATTTAATAAAACATCAAAAAAGCCCTCAACTGAGTAATGCCAGTCAGTTAA
>NZ_MJIQ01000021.1:0-163279 GCF_001878775.1 Acinetobacter sp. AR2-3 | reverse complement strand
AATGTCAACAGACCCTAATCAAACTTATGAAATTTATAGTTATTTTTTTAAATCTGATCTGTTGATATGTTTAGCTAAAAACCAGTAATAGAATTTGAAAATTTAAATCGAGATTGTCAGATATCTTTATCTGAAATTAAGCTAAAGCACTGAAAGAAAAAGCCACTTTAAAGTGACTTTTTGCAAACAATTGAATTACGTTGATAATTATAAAAAGCCTGACGGGCATCTGGCAAATCATCGACTGAAGCCGGTTCAAAGCCCTGTTCCAGAAACCAGTGCGCGGTGCGGGTGGTTAGAATAAACAGCTGCTGAATCTGCATGCTTTTGGCTTTTTCTTCAAGATAATGCAGAATCTGGCTGCCCCGATTAGACTTGCGATAACTTGGATGTACCGCAACACAGGCAATTTCTGCAGAACGCAATTCATCACCCGTAGTCGGAATCGGATAAAGGGCGGCACAGGCCAGAATCATGCCGTCCCGTTCGATTACGGCAAACTGGTTGATTTCATTTTCCAGACGTTCACGCGAACGATAGACCAGAATGCCTTCTTCTTCCAGTGGACGCAGCAAACCGATCAGACCCCCTACATCCTGAATATCGGCCATCCGCACTTCTTCATAATGTGCATCGGTGACCAAAGTTCCGGAACCATCCCGGGTGAACAGCTCTTCCAGCAGGGCACCATCATAGGCATAAGAAATCAGATGCACCCGATGTACGCCGTTCATTGAGGCTTCCTGTGCGGCTTTCAATTGTAGTCCTCTTTCAAGCGCATCTTGTTCGACCGGAATAAAATCATCCAGCTGTTGCGGTGTCACTTCGCGTTTGAGCTGGCCGTTACTGTCCATCAGACCATGCTGCTTACCGAGAAAAATCAGTTTATCTGCCTTGAGGCGAATCGCCGTTTTGGTAGCAACTTCTTCAGCCAGCAGATTAAAGACTTCTCCTGTGGTGGAATAACCGGTCGGGCCAAGCACCACAATATTATGGCTGTCCAGATGGCGCTGAATCGCATCGGTATCAACTGAGCGCACTTCACCGGTCAGCTGAAAATCAATACCATCACGAATGCCATACGGCTTGGCGGTGACAAAATTCCCTGAAACAGTATCAATCCGGGCGCCATACATCGGCGAGTTGGCCAGTCCCATAGACAGCAGTGCTTCGATTTGCAGACGGATCGAACCCACGGCATTCATCACGCAGCTTAAAGATTCACGTGTGGTGACTCGACGCTGCTGGTAAAAAGGCGTCGTAATCTGGCTTTGAGCCAGATTCTGGTTAATTTGTGGACGTGCACCATGTACCAGAATCAGCCGAATACCCAAAGAATGTAATAAGGCGATATCGTGAATAATATGCTGAAAGTTATCATTTAAGACGGCTTCGCCATCAAACATGATTACAAAGGTTTTGTTACGGTGCGCATTGATATAAGGCGCAGAATGGCGAAACCAGTGCACATATTGCAAGGTTGTGCTTTGTGACGTTTCTGCTGAAGTCATGCTGTGCCCATTTCAATGATTGAAGATCCAGCTTTGATTCTAATGAAAAAAAACGCAAGTGGAAGTGCAGATATAAAAAAACACCTGAAGGGGACTTCAGGTGTCTGCAAGACGAGCAGTAATGGAGAAAGCTTAGTTAATGATTCGTACAATTTTGTTGGTACGCTCATTGACCAGAACGTAGTCATTGTTGACCTTGTACCATTGCTGGAAACGACCGGTATTTGGCAAACGGCGTGCTTCGCGATCACTCACTTCAAAACGGTTGTTGTCATATTGGCGAGGTAAAGTTTGTCCTACGCGCCAGTCACGGCTTGGATTGACCATACGGTTGTTATGACGGCGGTCATCATTCCAGCGACGGTCGTCATTCCATTTCTTGCTATCTTTGGCATTCCAGTGTGGTGCCGATTTATGTGGATTATAGTCATAACGCGAGTCATGCTGTGGTGCTGCCATTACAGAAGTAGCTAACAAAGCACTTAGAGATAACGCGATTGTAGTTAAGACTTTTTTCATGGCTCTCACCTTAAGATGTATATCTAATTTCGATAAGACTAAATTAGCGAACAAGTACATAGAAAGCGTGAGTACAATTTAGTTAAATTGTTAAATTCATGAAGAAATTTAGTAGATAAGTCATGCAGTCTAAAAGCTGGATAAGCCGCAAGATTTGCGGATAAAAAAATTCAGCCAGTAAAATAGAAAAGCCCAAACATGGTTGGGCCTTAAAGAAGATTAAATTTGAATGCGCTTATGAACTAGTCACCCACGATGCGGATAATGCTGTTGTTTTCAGAATCCACCAGAATGTAGTCATTATTGACTTTATACCATTGCTGCTTGCGGTCAGGTCGAGGCAGGCGATGGTCTTTGTATTCAACTTTATAGCCATTGCCACGATAATGCTGTGGCATCACATAACCCGGCTGCCAGCGTAACTGTTGCAGGCGTTTCACCCCACGTTCTTCACGCATACGGCGGTTATCCTGTTGCTCTTCCTCTCGG
Organism: Acinetobacter sp. AR2-3; assembly: GCF_001878775.1. Taxonomy (NCBI): domain Bacteria; kingdom Pseudomonadati; phylum Pseudomonadota; class Gammaproteobacteria; order Moraxellales; family Moraxellaceae; genus Acinetobacter; species Acinetobacter sp. AR2-3. Next base: position 160,760 of record NZ_MJIQ01000021.1, on the reverse strand, counting down.
AACTCACGGGCTTTTTTCTTGTCATGACCATGACGTGAATCCATACGGGATTCATCGTTAAAATGAGGGGCAGCGATGACGACATTGCTCAGCATGAATGTACTGCAAGAAATTGCCAGTGCCACCAAAACCTTTTTCATGTTGAACCCTCATTAAATTGTTCATCTTCTACAGTGCCTAATGTACGGAAAAATTGCAGAGAAACTGTGAAGAACAGGCACAATTTTTATAACAAATGCAGAGATATTATGATGATGTCATGTTTTTACATGACTTTAAGCGATGGTATCACTTCTATAAAGTAGCCTACCGAGCTATGTCCTTATCTCATCAAAGCAAGGGCCAACATGCAAGCGAAAATCGATGATTTAGCTCAAAAAAACAACATTGAATCAGCAAGAAAAAAGTTAGTGATTTACTGAAACGGTAAAGAATTTTGCCGGGTTAGTTTGAGATTAATTCCATTGCTCTGCCAAACCTTGTAAGGACTGGATTGCTTCAGCCACCGATTCAGCTTGTAGAGCATCGTCAAGTGCCACAATCAATGCTTCAGATAACTGCAACTGTTCAATCCGGTGAATCGTTTCAATTTTACGTTTTTGGTCAGCCATGCTGCGCTCCTGATTTGATCTATCTGTGGTTCAAGAAAGCATAGTTCAATGAGTTTGATTTGGAAAACCGTATAATTTTATATATTTAATATGTAAATCCGATTTATTGTTGTTTTTTGCAGGATTTTAAGAAAAAAAAGGGCACTTTATCGAAAAGTGCCCAAAATTATTCAATGACCCGACTTTTAATAAGCATAGTTCAGGTCAGTATAATCGTTGAGTGATTTCTGCACATGCGCCTGAATAAAGGCACGTACATCCTCGGCCGTCATGGCTTTGCCCTGATTGCTGATGACATGTTCGATTTCTGGCTGACCTTCAATTTTAATGCGATAAACAAAATGCTTGGCCAGACGATAACTGTCGTCTAATTTTTCAATGCCAGTCACATAATAATAGGCATGTTCAAAATTCAGATCCTGATGTGAAAATACAAATTGCTCGAACAATTTGAGTTTCTGAGCATTTTCGAGTGCTTTGATGTCATCCACGATACTGGCTTCAAACTTGGTGCCGTATTTTTCTGAAATAGGCTGTTGATCAATCAGCAGCGACACCATGCCATCGTCTAAATGGGTCACCGTAATATTGTTTAATTCAGTCATGATGCACTCGAGTGAAATATAGTGGGGCTTAGTATGCTGTTATTTTAATGAAACTCAATGCGAGCGGGGTGAACTTACTTAAGATTTATGCGCTGAATATGACTAAAAATGAAATAAAAAGGGAGCGATTGCTCCCTGAATGACAGACAGAATAATTTAATCCTGTGCATCAATACTCTGGCCATTCATATGCAGGCTGTCATTACCCATCAAATATAGATAAGCCGGCATGATTGAATCGGGGGTAGGCAGGGTTTTCGGATCTTCATTCGGATAGGCCTTGGCGCGCATGGCAGTCCGCGTTGCCCCGGGATTGATGCAGTTATAACGGATATTCGGATGTACCTGCTCTTTGGCAAATAACTGGCTTACCGCTTCAATAGCAATTTTAGAAACCGAATACGCACCCCAGCGTTCGCGGGCTTCGCGGCCTACACCTGAGCTGGCAAAAACCACAGAAGCATGTTCGGATTTGGATAATAACGGTAACAGCGCTTGGGTCATGACAAATGGTGCACGCAGATTGACCGCCATCACATCATCCCAGACATTGACCGGATAATCCGCCAGGGGAACCCGTTCTCCTAAAATGCCGGCATTGTGCAGAATGCCGTCCAGACGACCAAACTGACGGTCTAGTGTATCGAGCAAAAGTTCATAATCACGTTCTGAAGCACTCGACAGTTGTAGCGGCAAGATGGCAGGTTGCGGCGCACCTAAACTTTCAATTTCATCATAAATGACTTCGAGTTTGTTTAAGGTACGCCCATGCAGCACCACAGTTGCGCCATGCAAGGCATAACTGATTGCTGCTGCACGTCCAATGCCATCGCCCGCACCTGTGATTAGGATGATACGATCCTTGAGCAGATCGGGGCGAGGTTGATATGCTGAATATTTCATTATCTACCTCCTCACTTCTTATTATTTAGTGTTAAGCGTTCAAGATACCGCAGTATGCTGCTTCAGTACTAGTGTCTGAATCAATTGATGTAATTCTGTCACAGTATGCACGATATGGTCGGCCTGCCAGGCGTTTAAATCGTCTTTGTATTGCAACGGCAAATAACCATAAGCAGCCAGAATGGTCAGCATCTGGGCATGACGGCCGGCATCAATATCTCGTGGATGATCTCCGACATAGATACAGTCTTCCGCGGCAAGATTCAGTTGCTTGGCTGCCAGATACATCGGTTCAGGATCAGGTTTGGTGCGGGTGACATCTTCAGGGCACACCAGTACCGCACAGCGTTCACTCAGATTCAGTGCTTGCAGTAAAGCCTCACTGAGCCAGCGCGGTTTATTGGTCACAATCCCCCAAGGAATGTCATTTTCCTCTAGCTGTTCAAGTAATGGATACATGCCATCAAACAGATCGGTATCGACCGCAATATCTGCGCCATACATGTCCAGAAAGCGCTGACGGTGTTGCAGAAAGACCGGATCTTCCAGTTGCAGTTCCGGATAAACCAGTTTCACCATAGCGCGAGCGCCTTCGGAGACTTGGGTACGAATCAGCTCGGGTTCAACCAGTGCACGGCCTTCTTCATGGCACATCTGCTGGATAATCCGGATAAAATCGGCAGCGGTATCAATCAGGGTACCATCGAGGTCAAATAAAACGGCTTTCATGCTGTGGTCTCTGCTGCGCTATCTTTCACGGTATAGACCATATAGTTCACATCAACATTCGGTGCCAGCCAATAACGCTTGGTCAGCGGATTATAGTGCAGACCGGTCATGTCTTTAAGCTTTAAACCCGAGTTGCGAATGTCATGTGCCAGTTCGGACGGCTTGATAAATTTGCTGTAATCATGGGTGCCTTTGGCCAGCATGCGCAAGACATATTCTGCCCCAATAATGGCAAATAAATAGGACTTTGGATTACGGTTAATGGTCGAGAAGAATACATGACCACCTGGCTTGACCAGTTTATGACAGGCCTGAATAATCGATGCCGGATCTGGCACATGCTCTAGCATTTCCATGCAGGTCACGATGTCATATTGGCCAGCCTGTTCCTCTGCCAGTTGCTCGACCGGCACCTGACGATATTCAATATTGCTTACGCCTTCCTGTTCAGCATGGATGCGTGCCACATTTAAAGGGGCTGCGCCCATATCAATTCCGAGCACATTGGCACCACGTCGCGCCATGCTTTCGGCCAGAATGCCACCGCCACAGCCGACATCCAACACTTTTTTGCCGCTTAAGCCTCCGGCATGTTCATCAATCCAGTTTAAACGCAGTGGATTAATCATGTGCAAGGGGCGGAACTCGGAATGCTGATCCCACCATATAGCTGCAAATGCTTCAAACTTGGCAATTTCTTGTGGATCAACATTCAATTGCGACATCGGTGTCACCTCAATCAGTCGTGATTAGCTAAAAATATGTATGTGCCGAATGGCCAGAGAAACTGATTTAAAACCTTGAAAATCAGTCCGATGGTTTAGTGTAGCGATTCTGGCAGAAAAAGCGATAAAAGCAGCAAAAAAGTTCACAGAATGAAAACGAAACCGGCATAATTGATTTATAGTGAACACATAAACTAAGCATAATGATTTAGAGGACGATAATCCGAATGAAAAAATTCCTTTTAGGCGCTGTTGCCGCATCTGTTTTGGCCTTTTCAGGCAATGCTATGGCCAATTTTGTGGCAGGTCAGGACTATCAGGTGGTTGCAAAACCAGTCAAAGTCGAAAAACCGGGCAGAATTGAGGTACGTGAATTCTTCTGGTACGGCTGTGGTCACTGTTTCGCGCTTGAACCACATATGCAGGGCTGGTTGAAAAAATTACCAAAGGATGTACGTTTCGTACGTACACCGGCTGCAATGAATCCACTCTGGGAGCAGGCAGCGCGTGCTTATTATGTGTCTGAAGCATTGGGTGTGCGTCAAAAAGCACATTTACAATTATTCCATGATATTCATGACAAGCAACGTCCAATTTTAGAACAGGCACAATTGGCCAAGTTCTATACCCGCTATGGTATTTCTGAAGCGAAATTTAACAGTACTTATAAATCTTTCCCGATCACTTCAAAAATTGCCCAAGCCAAAAATCTGGCTGCTCAGTATCAGCTCAGTGGTGTTCCGGCAGTGACCGTGAATGGTAAATATATTGTGCAAGGTAATGATGCTAAAGTCATTCAGGTGGTGAATTACCTGATCGAAAAAGAGCGTAAAGCCAAATAAGTCTGAACTGACGATCACTAAAAAACCTGCATCATGATGCAGGTTTTTTTATTTAGGCCGGAGGGGTGACTGTTTCATTGAACACAGGGCTTGCAGTTTCGACTGTTTCGGTAGGTCTCCGGTACCAGTGCAAAATGCCACGCAGCAAAAGCTGCATCTGTAGCACGCTTTGGGTTTTAAAGGCATTGGATTGGGCGCGGCGTAGCTCTGGATCAGCCTGATGCTGCAGATGAATCCAGCCCATCGCCCAGTTCAGGGACAGCTCAATCAGCATCTGTGCCAATGCCTGCAAGTCCTGTGGCGCCTGAATATGTCGGGTAGATTGCATTTTGGCCAGTTCATGCATGACATCTTCAGCCAGAAAATGAATTTCCCGTTCAATACCGGCACGTAACACGTCCGAACCGCCCCAACGCTCTGCAACAAAAAAAATCCAGGGTTCAGGATGATATTCGACCGCCTGAAAAAACAGTTCAAGTCCGGTGTAGGTTCGGGTATTTGGCTGATACAGATAAGCCTGTCCCAGTTGATTGAGTACTCCTTTGATGTGAATCGCAACCTGATCCAGCAACTCCAGACCGAGCTGGTTCATATCCTGAAAATGCCGATAAAATGCCGTCGGTACCAGTCCAACTGCATTCGTAACTTCACGCAGGCTGATCGTGCTGAAAGCACGGCCCTGACTGCTGAATGCCAGAGTGGCATCGAGTAACGCCTGATGACTTTGCTGCTTGCGATCTTCACGTAAGGACATAAATGGGTTTCCTATCACCGGCTTCCCTCAAGGGGAGTTTTAGTCTAGCAAAAATTAAATCAAATCGTAGTGCTACAGATCGGCAGAATTTCGACATTTCGCAGTGGCCTGATGCATTGATTTTGTAAATGAATCACCCGGCTGCCTAATCTTGGCAAAGGCTTCTGCTATACTGAGCCGCAATTATTTTTAACCTCTACAGGACTTATTTATGCGTATCGACCAACGAGCATTAGATCAATTACGTGAAGTGAAAATTACCCGTAACTATACACGTTATGCGGAAGGCTCTGTATTGGTTGAATTTGGTCATACCAAAGTACTCTGTACCGCCAGTGTGGATAGTTCTGTACCACGCTTCCTGAAAGGTCAGGGCCAGGGCTGGGTCACGGCTGAATATGGCATGTTGCCACGTTCAACCCATACCCGTAGTGACCGTGAAGCGGCACGTGGCAAACAGAGTGGCCGTACCCAGGAAATTCAGCGTCTGATTGGTCGTAGCCTGCGCTCAATGGTCGATCTGAAAAAACTCGGTGAAAATACCATTACTATCGATTGTGATGTGATTCAGGCTGATGGCGGCACCCGTACTGCCGCAATTACCGGTGCTGCGGTGGCTCTGGTCGATGCCATGAACGTCTTGCTGGAAAGAAAAAAAATCAAACATGATCCATTAAAAGGTTTGGTAGCTGCGGTTTCTGTCGGTATTTTCAAAGATGAAGTATTACTGGATCTTTGCTATGAAGAAGATTCAAACTGTCAAACCGATTTGAACGTGGTGATGACTCAGGCCGGTGAATTTATTGAAATTCAAGGTACCGCAGAAGACAAACCATTTACCCGTGCACAATCGAATGCCATGCTGGAAATGGCCGAGAAAGGCATTCAGGAACTGGTGAAAAAACAGCAAGAAGCTTTAGGCTGGTAATCTATTCCATGTTAATAAACGCATCTCCGGATGCGTTTTTTTATGCCTGAAATTTTACTCTGCAACTATATTGTTCAAAAACTGCATTAAGAACTTCCTGACAAAAAGCCGACATGAATCGGCTATATCTGAACCGGTTTTGCATTGATATTGGATCAGGTGAGATCACAATGAGGAATGCGACATGAAACAGTGGCTTTGTACAATTTCATTGCTGGGTGTGTTTGGGTTAACTGCCTGCGACTGGGGCAATAATCGTGAAGATGACGAGCGTTCAGTGTTAAATCAGGATCGTGATGAGGATAACGGAAGATATAACGACCGTGATGGTGACGATGATGACCGCGATCGCCGAGGTAATCGGGACGATGATGATTAAGGTCTAAAATAGAAAATTGAGCAAAATATACGCAAAAAAATTTTCTAAAAATAAAAAAGGGTGCTTCGCACCCTCTACGGTCATCTATCCCATTTAGGCTTAAGAATTGAAACGCATCGACAGATCAATGGCTTTGACATCTTTGGTCAGCACACCCATGGAAATATAATCTACGCCCGTACTGGCAACTTCACGTAAATTATCAATCGTGATATTACCTGATGCTTCCAGTTTGCAGCGACCGGCCACATGTTGCACCGCGTCGATCATCTGCTGCTGACTGAAATTATCCAGCATCACGATATCGGCATGGGCTTCGAGTGCCTGATTCAGCTCATCCCAAGTTTCAACTTCAACTTCGACAGGCTTGCCCGGCGCAATCTGATGGGCCTGGGCAATCGCCTGGGCAATGCCACCCGCTGCCATAATATGATTTTCTTTAATCAAAAATGCATCGAACAGGCCCAGACGATGGTTCTGACCACCACCAATGGCTACGGCATATTTTTGTGCAATACGTAGGCCCGGAAGCGTTTTACGAGTATCTAACAATTTGGTGTTTAAACCTTGTAGCTCTTTGACATAGTGGGCGGTTTTAGTCGCAACCGCAGACAGCGTCTGGACAAAGTTGAGCGCAGGGCGTTCCACGGTGAGTAAGCTACGTGCAGATCCGGCCAGTTTTAAAAAGGCTTGATTGGCTTGAACGTGATCACCATCATTTTTCAGCCAGGTCACTTCAATACTGGGATCATAGGCCTGAATCAAGGCATTTACCCAAGGCTGCCCGGCCAAAACCATGTCTTCACGGCTAATGATGGTGGCAGTGGCCTGTTCATCTTCAGGGGTCAGCAGGGCGGTAATATCACCGTCACCGATATCTTCTGAAAGCGCCTGTTGAATATTGATCTGAATGGACTGGTCTAGCAAAGCTTGAGATATGCGCATGAGTATTTCCGTATCTTTTTTAAGCCGTGAAAATTGCGCCTTATCTTAGCACCGTTACATAAAAGATGAGCGATTTTTCATCCAGTTTGCTGGGATGAATTGAGATTTCTCCTTGAAAGTTTTAGCATGAAGCCGGCTGCAATGCTGATCTTGCAGATTTTATTTTTGGGGAGAACGGTTTTATGCAACAGGCAGCTGAGTTTCAGGTCAAGGACGGGCAACTAATCGGTGCACGTCAAATCCCGTCTCCCAATTTTAATCAGCGGCCAGAACAGACCGAGATTCAATTGCTGGTGATTCACAATATCAGCCTGCCACCTTCACAGTTTGGCGGTGGTTATATTGAACAGTTTTTTCAGAATCAGCTGGACTGGTCCGTACATCCTTATTTTCAAACCATTGAAGGGATGCAGGTGTCGACCCATCTGCTAATTTTAAGAACGGGAGAAGTACTGCAATTTGTTAATTTCAATGACCGTGCCTGGCATGCCGGCCGCTCGAGCTATTTGGGCAAAAAAGAATGTAATGATTATTCGATCGGGATCGAACTGGAAGGCAGTGATGACTTGCCTTTTGCAGCTGAACAATATCAGGCCTTGGTAAAAGTCACGGCCTGTCTGCAACAGCATTATTCCAAGATTCAGCAGCATATTGCCGGACATTCGGATATTGCACCGGGCCGCAAGACCGATCCGGGACCATATTTTAACTGGGCTGATTTTCGTGCACAGTTACAGCATTATAAAAACACCTCAAGCTCGCTTGAGCGATGAAATTAAGCAATGAACTTCTGACAAAAGTTTCATTACAATAGCCACAAATTTATACATTAGGTGAATAGGATGGCGCTTTGGCGTTCGACCGTCATTGTCAGTGCGATGACCATGTTGTCACGCGTACTGGGATTGGTTCGAGATATTGTTTTACTGAATGTCTTTGGTGCTGGTAAAGACTTCGATACCTTCGTAGTCGCATTTCGTATTCCAAACTTTTTCAGGCGTTTATTTGCCGAAGGCGCATTTTCACAGGCATTTATTCCGGTACTGACTGAATATAAAACCAGTCGCACGCATACCGAAGTCCAGATCCTGATTAGCCGGGTGTTTGGCTGTCTGGCCACGGTCATGACCACGCTTACCATGGTCGCGATCATTGCTGCGCCATTGATTATGTATATCTATGCGCCCGGTTTCCATAGCGATCCTGAAAAGTTCGCTCTGGCGACCGACATGTTCCGCCTGACCATTCCTTATTTGCTGTTCATGTCACTGACGGCTTTTGCCAGCAGTATTCTGAACAGTTATGGCTCTTTTAGTACCCCGGCATTTGCGCCGGTCTTGCTGAATGTGGCGATGATTGCCGGGGCGCTCTGGCTTACGCCTTATATGGCCGAGCCGATTATGGCGCTGGGCTGGGCTGTGATCATTGCCGGTATTTTACAGCTGGCGATCCAAATTCCTGAATTGTGGCGTAAAAATCTGCTGATTCCACCGAAAATTGACTTCAAGCATGAAGGCGTTGATCGCATCATGAAGTTGATGCTGCCGGCATTATTTGGTGTATCTGTCACGCAAATTAACCTGCTGTTAAATACCATCTGGGCCTCATTCATGCAGGATGGTTCGGTGTCCTGGCTGTACAGTGCCGAGCGTATGACCGAATTGCCGCTGGGTCTGATCGGTGTTGCAATTGGTACCGTGATTTTGCCGTCCTTATCGGCACGGCATACTGAGCAAAATCCGGAAAAATTCCGTGGCATGATGGACTGGGCAGCTAAAGTGATTGTGATGGCAGGCCTACCCGCCAGTATTGCACTGTTTATGCTGTCGACCCCGATCATTCAGGCCCTGTTTGAACGTGGCCAGTTCACCTTTGAAGATACCCAGATGACGGCTTTGGCGCTGCAATGTATGAGCGGTGGTGTGATTGCCTTTATGTTGATTAAAGTCTTTGCACCCGGTTTTTATGCAAAGCAGGATACCAGAACCCCGGTGCGTATCGGTCTGATGGCTGTGGCAGCCAATGCGATTCTGAACGTGATCTTTATCGGCTTGTTCAAGCTGATTGACTGGGAAGCGGAGCATATGGCCCTTGCGCTGGCCTCGACAGGTTCAGCGATGGTCAATGCTGGTCTGCTTTATTATTATCTGCATAAGCGTGATATTTTCCGTTTTGGGGCGCACTGGAAAAAAATCTTCCTGCAATTCATGTTTGCCAATGTGGTGATGATTGCAGCTCTGGCCTATGCCCTGAGTTGGTATAACGCAGATGTATCACAATGGATGCGTGTGGTAGAAGTATTGATCTTATGTGTTGTCGGTGTGGTAGCGTATGTTGCAGCCTTGCTGGTGGCAGGTTTTAGACCACGTCATTTAAAGCCCTAAGTTCATCTTAAAAGAAGTATTTTTGATCAAAACAGATCATTAAAATACCCATAAAAAAACAAGAGCCAGAAGGCTCTTGTTTTTTTTGAAAGCTAACACTTGCTTTGAAAAGGTCTAGCGTAAATCTAGACCTTGCCGCGCGAAAGAAAACCAACGATCGCAAGAATCACCGCAATTACCAACAAGATAATCGCAAAATCCTTAGACAAGCCTGCGACGCCACCGAAACCAAGTAGACTCGCAATTAATGCAATAACAGCAAAAATAATAGCCCAGCGAAACATATATATTCTCCATGTGTTTTTATTTTCAAATTTAGTATAGAAATAAACGATTCCAGCAACTGTTAGTGTTGTGTTGATGAACTGTCTCTGATTTAACAATAGTTTACGTGATAACAATAAAAATTTGAGACAGTAGGTCTGCAGGGTTCTGGCTGTTATAATCAGCTGATTTTTGAATATTCCGGCCCGATCATGAGCGATACTTTACGTCCCGAATTCTGGAAAAACTATTCACTTGCTGAACTGACGCAAGTCGAGTGGGAGGCCTTATGTGATGGTTGTGGGTTGTGTTGTCTGATTAAACTGGAAGATGAAGATACTCAGGAAGTCGCCTATACCAAAGTGGCATGTAAGCTGCTGGATTGTAGCACTGCACGTTGCTCCAATTATCCAGATCGCTTGCAGTATGTGCCTGATTGTATTCAGCTCACGCCAGAGAAGCTGGAAACGATTCACTGGTTGCCTTCGAGTTGTGCCTATCGCCGGGTAGAGCAGGGCAAAAGCCTGCCATCCTGGCATTATCTGATTAGCGGTTCACGAGAAAGCGTGATTCAGGCACGCAAGTCGGCAGCAGGGCGCTGCCTGAGTGAAGCAGATATTCATCAAGACGACATTGAAGATTATATCGTACGCTGGGTGCGTTGAATCTGCCTGCGTGATTCGTTTATTGATCTGCCGGATGGAGTAGAGCCTGGGCCGAAGCACCGGCCATCGGACGATAGAAATAGAAGCCTTGTCCAATCTGACAGTCACAATGGATCAGGGTATCCAGCTGTTCTGTATTCTCAATTCCTTCGACCAGAACATCCAGTGCAATACTGGAGCCAATCTGGGTAATGGCTTTGACAATGGCCAGGGCAGATGGGTCACTGTTCATGCGTTCTACAAAGTTGCGGTCAATCTTGATGCAACCCACCGGATAGTCCTGCAAGCGGGTCAGCGAAGAATGTCCAGTGCCGAAATCATCCAGCGAAATCTGGATTCCGGCCTGTTTCAGCAGGTTCAGGGCGCGAACCACATAATTGGCACCATGTTCGGATAGGCTCTGCTCGGTAATTTCTAGTTCAACTTTATGTGCGGGAATATCAAAGTTGGACAGGCGTGCCAACAGTTTTTCGGCATAGTCATCGCGCAGGAATTCGACTGGTGCAGCATTGATGGAAATCGGTAACAGATCCAGACCTTGTGCCTGCCAGCGACTCATATCTGCAAAGACTTTCAGTTGCATGGTCTCACTGATGCGTGAGGCCAGCTCATAGTCCTGAAAGGCAGCAAAAATTTCGGAAGGTAACTGAATGTTCTGATTCTGATCTTGCCAGCGTAATAGTGCTTCGAAACCAATCACTGCACCATCAGAAAGACGTACTTTAGGTTGGTAATAGGGAATGATCTGATCGGCCAGAATAATCTTGCGAGCCAGAGTCAGCTGCTTGGTTATATTTTCCAGTGAACCGCACATTTCCTGATTAAACATGCGGATGCCACCACGACCACTATTTTTCAGGTCATTTAAGGCGATATCGGCACACTTCAGCAGATTCGAGGTATTTAAGGCATCACGTGGATAGATGGCACAGCCTATACTCATGGCACTGCTGATGCTATTGCCGACATAATTGATGGGCTGATCCAGCTGGGCATAGGCCATTTGCGCCGTTGCCAGCAGCTGTTCTTCACTTTCCAAATTTTTGACCAGTACGGCAAATTCATCGCCACCCAAACGGGCGATGATGGTATTTGGCCCGAAGCAGGTCTGGAAACGTTTGCCCAAGACATGTAACAGATGATCGCCGGCAATATGGCCCAAGGTATCATTGATATGCCGGAAATAATCCAGATCAATCAGCAGTAAACCCGCCATGGTCTGTTGTTGCTTAGCCTTTACCAAAACCTGTTTGAAGGTTTTATAGAAGGTACCACGGTTATATAGGCCGGTGAGTTCATCCCGTTTAATCACTTCTTTTAAACGGGTTTCTGCGATTTTTTGCTGACTAATATTGCGTGATACACAGAGAATATTTTGGGTAATATTCTGCTGATCCAGAATCGGGGTGAGCAGATGATCCCAATATTGAATTGGTTGATCTTTGATCTGAATTTTGCTGGAAAAACGACTGTTTAAGCCTTGGGCAGCCTGTTTCAGAGCACGTTGTCCGGATTTTCGGGCTTCAGGGGTTAAGCGATTTAACCAGCACAATGAACGGTCTTGATCTTGTTCTGTGGTCTCATTTTCTTGTGCCAGACAGCCAGACTGGTTGCTATGCCGAATCTCGCCTTCAGGGCTGATGATGTTAATGCAGTCTGCACTGGCATCCAGCATGTTTTCTTGGGTTGAAACAATTTGAGAAAGTTGCTGCTGGATCTCAAAATAATCATGCACATCGGTCAGGGAAACTGCCCATTGCAGCAAATGGTCAACTTCATGATGAAATTTTACCGCTAGGCTACACATGCGATAATGGCTATCATTGCGTTTAATCCGGCACTGGGTTTCAAAATTCTGATGCTGATCCAGCGCAGCATGCCACTGCGCTAAAAATAGCTGCAAGTCCTCGGTATGAATAAAACTCTGCCATTGCAGATGGCCCTGTTCATTCAGGTTCATGCCAAGATAATCAGTCATGGCATCGTTAAAATATTGCAGATGTTGTTTGTTGCTGACCCACAAGGGTTGCGGTAAGGCATCGATCAGATTTTTTAACAAAACCGATTCAGACAAGTGAACGTGGGGTGCAATCAGTGATGATGACGTCAGTGGCTTAGACCGACTCACAGCTCCCTGTTCAAATTTATCATGCTTCATGCATTCACCACTACAACCCAAAAGTGCCCAAGGGGCGAGATAAGTTTCTTTTAATTAGAATAAACAATATGAAAATTACACTGTAATTAATTCACAATTAATCATGTTCAAATTATTCACTTTTACAGAGATTAATTCATTCAGAATTAAAAAAATAGAGGATATCTACATAAATTAATTTTTTATGCTTGATGTTTGCATTCTTGGAATCAAAACTGCTGGTGTTAGAATGAGATCAGAATTTAGTTTGAGCCAATAATAACATGTCAGATAGTCATATCCCGCTTCCAGAACGCTTACGGCCACGCGACCTTACACAGATTATCGGGCAGGAACATTTGCTGGGGGAACATGCACCCTTACGCCAGATGATTGATCAGGGGCATCTGCCTTCGATCATTTTCTGGGGACCACCCGGAGTCGGAAAAACCACCATTGCCTTACTGCTGGCTCAAGCGGTAGACCGGCCTTTTATCAGTCTGTCTGCCCTGAATACCGGCGTGAAAGAACTGCGTGAAATCATTGCCGAAGGTGGTGATTTGCTGACGCCAGTGGTATTTATTGATGAAATTCACCGTTTTAATAAATCCCAGCAGGACGCGCTGTTAAATGCGGTCGAGAAAGGGAAAATTACCTTAATTGGCGCCACCACCGAAAACCCGTCTTTTGAAGTGAATAGTGCCTTATTATCACGTTGTCAGGTGTATAGCCTGAATGTATTGAGTGCTGAATCGATTCAGACCTTGTTGATGCAAGCCTTACAAAATGACTCTTTCTTACAGGAAAGACATATCCTGATTGAAGAATTTGATGCCCTGATCCAGTTCGCGGCAGGAGATGCCCGCAAGGCGCTAAATTTACTGGATCTGATTGCCAGTACCTTTGAAGCAGATATGGAAAATATCATCACTAATGCGGTAGTGGTGAAAGTCGCACAGCAGAATATCGCCCGTTATGACAAGTCCGGTGAGCAGCACTATGATCTGGTGTCGGCCTTCATCAAGTCGATTCGCGGCAGTGATCCGGATGCAGCCTTGTACTGGATGGCACGCATGCTCAAAGGCGGCGAAGATCCGGTGTTTATTGCACGGCGCATGTTGATTGCCGCATCCGAAGATATCGGCAACTCGAATCCGAATGCTTTGCTGTTGGCAGGGGAATGTTTCCGTTCGGTGCAGGCCGTGGGAATGCCAGAATGCCGGATTATTTTGGGGCAATGTGCAGTTTATCTGGCGACCAGTGCTAAAAGTAACAGTACCTATCTGGCGATTAACAAGGCGATGGAACTCGCAGATAAAACCTCAAATCTGCCAGTGCCTTTGCACTTAAGGAATGCACCGACCAAACTGATGAAAGAACAGGGCTATGGCGTGGATTATCTGTATCCGCATAATTATCCTGAGCATTTTGTGCTGCAAGAATATATGCCGCCAGAATTGAAAAATACCAAACTGTATGAATCAGCACGTAATAAACGTGAAGTTGAAGGGGAGCGTTTACAGCAACGCCGTTGGCAACAGCAACAACAGTAGCAATAAAGCTGGGTATCTCAACTAATTGAACAGAGTAAAAAAAGCCCAATTCAAGGTGAATTGGGCTGAAAGTAGGATGTTTTTTGAGGGAGATAACATCCTAGAGGGTAGAGGAAAAATCTGGTCGGCAAATATGGAGCTAAGTGCATCAATTCACTGATTTGCCTGGTATGAGATAATATTAATGCAGATAGTTTTTGATGTAAAAACGATCATTTTAATAATAAAAATTTATTTTTCCGATTAAAAACCGGAAATAAAAAAACCGAGCTAAAAAGCTCGGTTTTTTCGAATCTGCGCATTTCCAGATTAGATGTTGTCCAGGTTGATACCTAAACGGCCAGCCACTTCTTCATAGGCTTCAACCACGCCGCCTAAACCTTGACGGAAACGGTCTTTATCCAGTTTTTTCTTGGTGTCTTTGTCCCATAGACGGCAACCGTCTGGAGAGAATTCATCACCAAGTACGATACGGTCGTGGAACACACCAAATTCAAGTTTGAAATCGACCAGAATCATGTTACCTGCGTCAAACAATGCTTTAAGCACGTCGTTCACTTGGTAAGTCAATTCTTTCATTTTCGCCAATTGTTCAGCAGTTGCCCAACCTAAAGCAATGGCTTGTGATTCATTGACCATTGGATCGCCAAGCGCATCATCTTTAAAGAACAATTCAAATGTTGGAGGAGTCAGTTCCTTGCCTTCTTCCACACCCAGGCGGCGGCATAAAGAACCTGCTGCATAGTTACGGATCACACATTCAACCGGGATCATATCCAGTTTTTTCACCAGCACTTCATTTGGAGTCAGTAGCTTTTCAAAGTGGGTCTCAATTCCCGCTTCTGCCAGTTTTTCCATGATGAAGGCGTTAAAACGGTTGTTCACCTTGCCTTTACGATCTAGTTGCTCAATTTTTTCGCCATTGAATGCTGAGGCATCATCGCGAAAGACTAAAATCAGATGGTCTGAACTGTCTGTGGTGTAGACAGATTTCGCTTTACCAGTATAGAGCAAGGTTTGTTTTAACATGAGGGAACCTTTTACAAAAAAAAATGCCTAGAAATGTCTAGGCTGGCCAATTTTGGTAAATCTGGTTGAGCAGTTCTGCAGCTTTTTCACGGTCGGCAAAACTGTTATCGGCATTGAACACAGCGAGGTTATTACTCGAACCGACAGAAGATAATCTTAATACATAGGTCTGCTGGTCGACCTTAATCGTGACTTCGTAACGATTTTTGCTCTGCGCAACGATGCTATGATTCAGACTGCTGAGGGTGGCAAGTGTATATTGCCAAATTGTAGCAGAATTTCCCTCAATTTTAAGCAGCGGATTAAGATTTCCGTCAGTGACCAACTGTGGTTGACCCACTGTATTGGTTTCGGTTAGATCAGCTGTATTTGAGTTTTCAGTCTGGGCTTGTGGGCGTGGCAAGGCAAAACGGTTGCCACGCTGGTTTTCAAGCTTCGGTGCATGTTCAATTGCAAGCGGATCAACTGTTGGAGCAGGATACAATGGCGTTGCAGGACGAACCATGGCGCCTTCAGGATATTGTAAAGCTTCCAGGGTAGTAGTCTCTTTATAGTCTAAAGTGCCGTTATTAAAGGCCATTGAACTACAACCTGCCAAACTGAATACTGAAAGTGTAAGGCTAAGTCCTAAACGTAATTGCATAATCTTGTGCTCTTTTATTTAATAACGCCCGCTTCGACCAGTGCTTCATGAAGCGGAGCGCGATATTGTTCTGCAAGTGGTGTTAATGGAAGGCGAATACCCGTACCAATTAAGCCCATGTCATGGAGTGCCCATTTCACAGGAATTGGGTTCGATTCGCAAAATAAAATATTGTGTAAATTTGCAACCTGAGCATTTAACTGTTCAGCTGTGGTTGCATCACCGGCAATGGCGGCAGCACACACTTCGCTCATAGCTTTCGGAGCCACGTTCGCCGTCACTGAGATATTACCTTTGGCACCATGACCGATCAGCTGATATGCAGTGGCATCATCACCCGAATAAACAATCATGTCTTTGCCTACAAGACCTTGTAGCAGTTCAGCACCGCGCGGTACATCGCCAGTCGCATCTTTAATACCGATAATTTGTGGAATATCCGCCAGGCGAATCACGGTTTCATTGGCCATATCCACACCGGTACGGCCTGGAACATTATAAAGAATCTGTGGCAGGTCAACAGCTTCAGCAATAGCTTTATAATGCTGATACAAGCCTTCCTGAGTCGGTTTGTTATAATATGGCGTTACCAGTAAAGCGGCATCTGCCCCTAGCTCTTTGGCTTCGCGGGTCAGTTCGATCGCTTCACGGGTCGAGTTCGCACCTGTGCCGGCAATAATAGGAATACGTTTGTTGGCCACACGAATGATTTCTTTGATCACCTGGGTGTGTTCACTCATGCTGAGAGTAGAGGCTTCGCCTGTTGTTCCAACGGCGACAATACTGTTGGTGCCCTCTGCAATGTGCCATTCAACCAGCTTCTCGAGACCCTTCCAATCTACGCTGCCATCTTCAAACATAGGGGTGACGATTGCGACTATGGAACCTTGAATGGTCTGTGCTTGCTGAGTCATTTTAAAAAACTATCCTATTTGTCCATCCGAAAGGAATGAGAAAACATAAATTGGGATGGATTTGTATTTTGATTTATAGCAAATTCAATAGATTTGCATTGAATTGAATATTGCTTATGCAAATTATGACTGATCAAACGCATAAGAACAATATGCTTTAGTAAAAGCTACTGAATTCTTTATACAAAGCCTTTTGGAAACAATCAAGTAATAAATAAGATGATTTATAAAGCAAAATCCTGAGACCAAAGTTATGTCTCTAGTCTAGACAAAAGAAGATATTGCCCCAAATGAACCCAATAATGATAAGGCTTGTGCAAAAAGATCAGCTGAAAACTGCGATTTTTATGCCTTTTGATTTTGGAATAATAGTTATATTGGATAAATTGAGATCTCGTACATCTTGATCGCACTCTTGTACCCAGACAAATAAAGACAAAAACTATTAAGACTAATCTTTTTTAAATATCAATAAATTGAGAATTTTTTTTTCTTATCGGTTAATTTTTTAACTTGATGTATAAGCCTTAAAGTCTAAGTCTTGAACTTTATGATGTTCTGATTAAGTGTTTTTGCGACTTTATCAGTCAGCATCTTCAATTGATTTACTTCAGCCCCTTTTGGAATATCCAAGCAAAACGTTCAACTTATTGATAGTTATTTCTGCAATCAGGCTCATAGATGATGGCTGTCTTTTGTAACGCTGATTGAACAAGGATAATCCAATGGAAAAATCAGACAATAAGCATGCTATCGTCACGGTCGCGATCTGTTTTCTGATTGCGGTGATTGAAGGCTTAGATATTCAGGCAGCCGGAATTGCTGCTGCAGGTATTCGTGAGCATTTTGGTCTCGATAGTTCCCAGTTGGGTGTGTTTTTTAGTGCAGGGATTCTGGGTTTATTACCGGGTGCACTGGTTGGTGGTCGATTTGCGGACCGCATTGGCCGTAAGAAAGTCTTGATCTGGTCGACAGCAATATTTGCTGTATTTACCTTATGTACGGTTTGGGTCAATAGCTTTAACAGCTTGCTGGCAGTGCGTTTCCTGGCTGGAGCAGGTCTGGGCGGCGCGATGCCGATTCTGATTACACTCGCATCAGAAGCTGTCTCTCCACAAAATCGTGGCCGTGCAGTCGGCTTAATGTACTGCGGTATGCCAGTCGGTGCAGCGATTTTATCTTTGGTTGCTGCGACTGAATTTGGTGCCAACTGGAAAAATGTTTTCTATCTCGGTGGCCTGTTACCAATTTTTGCCATTCCGCTGATGATGCTATTTTTGCCTGAGTCGAAGGAATATCTGAAAGCACAGAACAAAACGGCTGCAGAACTTGCCGTTGCACCGCAGGGTTCATTCAAGGACCTGTTTAATTCGGACAACCTGTTACGTACGCTATGTATCTGGGTGAGCTACTTCTTTACCTTGATGGTGGTTTACATCATGTTGAGCTGGTTGCCATCCTTGTTTATGGAACTCGGCTTCACACGTAAAGATGGTTCAACCGCACAGTTCTACTTCATGGTTACAGCGACCCTGGGTACGATTATTCTGGGTATGCTGACCGACCGCTGGAAGAAAGCCTATGTGATCCTGTTGATGTACGGGGGCATTCTGGCAGGTCTACTGGCGCTGAATGGTGCAAGCTCACTGAACCAGATGTATATGGCCGCCGCATTGGCCGGTGCCTTCGTGATTGGTTGTCAGGGTGTACTGTATGCCTTCGGCAGTATCGTTTATCCGACTGAAGTGCGTGGTACTGGTGTTGGTGTTGCGTCTGCAGTTGGCCGTATCGGTGCCATGCTGGGTCCAGTCATTGCCGGTCAGTTACTGACGGCAGGTTTCGGTGCTGCGGGGGTCATTACTGCTGCGATCCCATGTATCATCATCTCTGCATTATGTATGCTGTTCCTGGTGAATCGCACCAAAGTGTAATGTTCCAAGATTTAAAAAAGCCTGCTTTTGCAGGCTTTTTTATTTTCAGAATTTAAGAATTAAATACACTGTTTTATTATTAGAAAGACTCATCACTTTATCTTTAAGCTTATTTTTTGTAGAGATCTAGCTTGATACAAGCGCGGAACCCATCCTTTTTTGTCAAAAATAATGAATCGATTGATCTGCTCATATGCGCATGCTGAGAATACACAGTCATACCATTTTTAGCAGCAGGGCTAAAAATCCTGGGGTATTTTGCGCTATGCTTGGGCATAAATCGAAATTTCAATGGATGAAAACAGATGCAGAATAATGTCGCTTTACTGGTCGTAGACGTACAAAGAGGATTTACTCCCGGAGGCAATCTAGCTGTAGCCAATGCTGACCAGATTATTCCAAATATCAATTTATTGGGACAGCATTTTAAGCATATTATCCTGACTCAGGACTGGCATCCGGATAACCATATTTCTTTTGCAGACAACCATCCCGGCAAAGCAGCCTATGACAGTATTCAGCTGGATTATGGCAGTCAGGTTTTATGGCCAAAGCATTGTGTGCAAGGGACACTCGATGCCGAACTGCATCCGGATTTAAATTTACCACAAGCACAACTCATCATTCGCAAGGGTTTTCATTCCCAGATCGACAGTTATTCGGCCTTTATGGAAGCTGACCAGAAAACCACGACGGGTCTTGCTGGCTATCTGCGTGAACGCGGGATTGATACGGTATTCGTGGTCGGGATTGCCACGGACTTTTGTGTGGCCTGGACCGCAATCGATGCCTGCAAACTGGGCTTTAAAACCTATGTGATTGCCGATGCCACCAAGGGCATTGACCTGAATGGTTCCTTGCAACATGCCTGGCAGGATATGCTGTCGCATGGCGTAAAACGTATCTATGTGAAAGATATCGTTCAAGCCGCTTAAAGCTGGATAGGGATAGAATTTAAATATTCCTTTGATTTTATTTATATTTAAATATAAAAATTCAGGCATCAACGGATGCCTGTTTTATCTTACTTTTTCTCCCTTAATGTCACCTGGATGAAACCCATGTCAGCCTTGCTCCAGTTTAGCCAATTTGTCCAAAAAACCTTTGCTTTATGGGTGGTGCTTTTTTCCGGCATTGCCTTGATGATCCCTGAAGCTTTTGTCTGGTTACGGGCTTATATTCCGTGGATGTTGGGCATCATCATGTTCGGCATGGGGATGACCATGACGGTAGGCGATTTTAAAAGTGTCCTGCAAAGTCCGAAAGCAGTAGCGATTGGCGTCGTCGCCCAGTTTATGGTGATGCCTGGCTTGGCCTTTTTGCTGTGCAAGTTGTTCCAGCTGCCACCGGAAATTGCGATCGGGGTGATCTTGGTGGGTTGCTGTCCGGGCGGAACGGCATCCAATGTGATTACCTATATGGCCAAGGGCAATACCGCCTTGTCTGTCGCCTGTACCTCGGTTTCTACCTTACTGGCTCCCATTCTAACCCCAGCCATTTTTTATGTGTTGGCCAGTCAGTGGATTGAGATCAATGCCTGGTCGATGCTGGTGTCGATCTTACAGGTGGTGTTATTCCCGATTATTCTGGGCTTAATCGTACGGGCGCTACTCAAACAAAAAGTCACGGCCTATATTCAGGTGATGCCGTTAATTTCTGTGATTGCAATTGTGGCAATTGTCGCGGCGATTATTGCTGGCAGCAAAACCCAGATTCTGGAGTCCGGGTTAATGATTTTAGGGATCGTGGCCTTACACAATGGTATGGGCTATTTACTGGGTTATTGGGCCAGCCGTATATTTCACTTAGCAGAAATAGACTGTCGTGCGGTATCCATTGAAGTGGGGATGCAGAATTCTGGTCTGGGTGTGGCTTTGGCGGCGACCCATTTTGCTGCATCTCCAATGACGGCTTTACCAAGCGCCATTTTCAGCCTGTGGCATAATATTTCAGGACCGGCGTTGGCCACCTACTGGGCGGCCAGATCCACTGAAAAAACGACTGAAACAATGGATACCTGATGACAGTTTGATGACAACACAAAAAAGCTAGCGACCGGATTTTTTGTATTTTGGAAAAATTAGAATATTAATTTATATAGATTAATTGTGCTTTGTAACATAACTGTCATGAAGCCTGCCTAAGATCGCCCCTCAATGATGTAAAACAACAGACTGTAATAGCAGCATTGAGAGGGCATGGAACAATTTCAGCATTCGTCAGCGACCTATTTTAATCGGGAGCTTTCCCTATTTGAATTTCAGCGTCGTGTCTTGGCACAAGCACTCGATCCGAATTTACCGATTTTAGAGCGCTTAAACTTCCTGATCATTTTTTCCCGAAATCTGGATGAATTTTTTGAAATCAGGATCGCCGGGCTGATGAAACAGCAAGACCTGAATGCGACTACCCGGACGCCTGATGCTGTACCTACCGAGCTGATTCTACAAGAACTGTCCCAGTCCATTCATGCCACAGTTAACAAACAGTATGAGGTTCTGAATCATGCAATTTTGCCTGAACTTCAGGCGCAGGGTATTCAGTTTCTTCAATATCAGGATCTTCTGGAAAAACACAAGGCCTGGATTGCAGCCTTTTTTGCCAAAGAAGTGCAACCGGTACTGACCCCGATCAGTCTGGATCCATCGCATCCCTTTCCACGTCTGGTCAATAAAAGCCTGAATTTTATTATCAGTCTGGAAGGTAAAGATGCCTTTGGCCGTGAAATCGAGATGGCAATTGTCCCGGCTCCGCGCTCTTTACCGCGCCTGATTAAAATTCCGGAACAGGTGGCTGGCAATAACACTACCCAGATTTTCCTGACCGCGATCATCCAGCAGCATATCAGTGAGCTGTTTCCGGGCATGAAAGCCACCGGCTGTTATGCTTTTCGGGTCACCCGCAATGCCGATCTGGTCTTGTCGGAAGATGTCGATGATCTGGCGGTTGCCTTAAAAGACGAACTGTCTTCACGTCGCTTTGGTCGTGCGGTACGTCTGGAAATTGAAAATGACTGTCCACAGAGCATCATCGACTATTTGCTGGATGAATTTGATCTGACGGAACAGGAACTGTACCGGATTGATGGGCCGATCAATTTGTCCCGCCTGAGTACCAGCTTTGATCGTCCAGAATTAAAGTATCCGCATTTCAGTCCGGTCATTCCGAAAATTTTCCGTAAACAGAAAAGTATTTTTGAAATTTTGAAGGCGCAGGATGTGCTGCTGCATCATCCTTTTGATTCATTCCAGCCTGTGATTACTTTACTGCGCGAAGCGGCCAAGGATCCGGCGGTGCTGGCGATCAAGCAGACCCTGTACCGCAGTGGTCCGGATTCGGAAATTGTTCAGGTGCTGGCAGAAGCCGCACGGAATGGCAAGGAAGTCACAGCCGTGATTGAACTGCGGGCACGTTTCGATGAAGAATCCAATATTATGGTGGCCAATATCCTGCAAGAAGCCGGGGCAGTGGTGGTCTATGGCATCGTCGGTTATAAAACCCATGCCAAAATGATTCTGATCGTCCGGCGTGAAAATCAGGAATTACTGCGTTATGCGCATCTGGGTACCGGAAACTATCATGCCGGTAATGCCCGCATGTACACCGATTATGGCCTGATGACCACACAGCCGGATATCTGTGAAGATGTGCACCGCATGTTCCAGGAACTGACCGGTATGGGGAAAATGGCCAAACTGAAAGCCTTGCTGCATGCGCCGTTTACCCTGCATAGCGAATTGCTGAAACTGATTGACCAGGAAAAGGCATTTGCCTTGGCCGGCAAAGCCGCGCATATCATCATCAAAGTGAATGCACTTACCGAACCGCAATTAATTGCTGCCTTATATCAGGCTTCGCAGGCCGGGGTGAAAATTGACCTCATTGTACGTTCAATCTGCTGCCTGATTCCACAAGTCACCGGTATGTCGGAAAACATTCGGGTACGTTCAATCGTAGGACGTTTCCTGGAACATACCCGGGTCTATTATTTTGAGCATGGCGGTGCCAAGAAACTGTATTGTGCCAGTGCTGACTGGATGGGGCGCAACCTGTTTTCCAGGGTCGAAACCTGTTTCCCGGTGCTGGATCCAGCGCTGAAAAAACGGATTTATAAAGATGGCCTGATCAGCTATTTAAAAGATTGTCAAAATGCATGGGAGTTAGATGCCGATGGTCAGTGGCATAAAGTCCCCTGTCAGGATCCGGCCCAGCCTTATAATGCCCAGCAATATCTGCTAGAACAAAAACAGTTAAAAATTTAAGAGATAGGCCAAGACACACTGGCGTATTTGTTTTATATCCATAAAAAAGCCGGATGTTGGATCCGGCTTTTTTAATTAAAACATTCAAGGATATTTATGAGGCTTTGGACTGTTTGGATTTTAGAATTTCAGTTCTAAAAGTCTGTGCCAGCTCGGCGCTTTCAGCATCCATCCCATTCACCACAAAAGCGTGACGGGTCAGGACATTGGTTGGATTCGGCATGCTGACCAGCTGGAAGTGATCACTCACATCTTTCAGCAAGGTGGTCGGTACATGTAAGGCACTTTCTTTCGCGACCAGATGCTGAGTCAGGCGCTCAGCGGCCTGTACCGAGCTGAGCTGCATCTCCTCGACTTTAGAAGCAATCGCGCTGCGGGTTTGTAGCACAAAACGTTTTTCTTCACGATAGCGTTTATACAGGACTTCCGAAAGCAGCTGGAACACAGCACTGATCATGGTCAGGCAGGCCAGGGCATTCGGTTTGTCTGCCGCGATACTGATGGTGGCACCTTTTTCATCAAATTTATGTACGGTACAAATATCAGAACTATTTAACTTATAGCGTTGCACACAGAGTTCGGTGGCTTTATTCAGAAAAATCTGGCAAAGATTGAAATAAGGCACCGAAACGGTTTTATTCACGCTATCCAGTAACTGTTTTGGATCGTAGAACTGGATGTTTAAGCTCAGGCTATCGCTCTCCAGTACCGCCGGCTTATGTTCTTTTTCTTTGGCTTTGTTTTTCACTGCCTGTTGGGCTTGGGCAATCGCCAGTGCCGCATTATGCTTTTCCTGTTCCAATGCCTGGGTCAGGGTCTGAATCTCGAATTTCAGCCGCGATTCGTTATTGATGCGCGCCAGATATTCGGTGCGGCTTGGACGTGCCACAGCACGATAAGCGACCCAGAGCAGACTATGAATGATGAACGAGAACAGAATCGCCAGCCATTGTGTGCGCAGAATTTCACCAATACTTGGTTCAATCAGGGTGATTTCAATCACACCGACTTTTTTCTCGTTTTGCAGCGCATCACGGACAAAAACTTCCCCCTCGCGGGTTTTGGTCAGTCCGCCAGTGGCTAAAACCTGAGCTTTCGCATCCAGAATCCGGATGGAAGCGACACTTGGATTGGTGGCATAACGATTTGCCAGCAACGCCAGAGAAACGCGGTTAGGCGGTTCAAGCTCAGACAGGCTGTCTGTCACCAGTTGACTGGTGATCAGCTGTCCCTGATTGGCACGATTTTCATTCAGCTGGTGAGTGGTTGCCAATACCAGTAAAAAGGTATGCAGAGCAAAACTTACAATCAATAGGCTAGCAAATAGCCCTTGTCTAGGCGCATTCAACGTAAACTTCCAAGGCAATTCTGTTCAATTTCGATTATGATTCTAACAATAGTTGTAGCTCAGACCCGAGTCAATTCATGCGAGAAATCATTCTTATATCATTTTTAGGACCTGACCAGCCTAATCAATTTACACGATTAATGCAGGTTTTGTCCGCCCATTCCCTACAGATTTTAGATGTAGGGCAAGCGGTTATTCATAATCAGTTAACCTTAGGTATTGTTGTAGCCTCTGAAGACCAGACCGCGACAGCATTAGCCATGAAGGAGATCCTGATTCTAGCACATGATATCGGGTTAACTGTGCGCTTTAAACCGATCTCTGCGACTGAATATGATCAGTGGGTCAAAGAGGGTGGACGCACACGTTATATCGTAACGGCATTGGCCCCTGAATTAAATGCCTCTCATCTGCAAGCCGTGACCCAGATTGTGTCAGGTCAGGGTTTTAATATTGAAACCGTGACCCGTCTCTCTGGCCGCCCCGTTTTAGATGGCCAGAGTGCCGGTCCAAAACGTGCCTGTGTCCAGTTTGGTTTAAGCGGACAGATGCTAGATGCAGCTGCCATGCGCGCGGCCTGCCTCAGCCTGTCGAATGAACTGAATGTCGATGTCGCGGTACAGGAAGACAATGCCTATCGCCGTAACCGCCGTCTGGTTTGCTTCGATATGGACTCAACCCTGATCGAGCAGGAAGTTATTGACGAATTGGCAATTGAAGCCGGTGTTGGTGAGCAGGTCGCTGAAATTACCGAACGTGCCATGCAAGGCGAGCTAGACTTCCAGCAAAGCTTCCGTGCCCGTGTTGCCTTGTTAAAAGGTATGGACGCATCGGTACTGCCGAAAATTGCCGAGCGCCTGACCATTACTGAAGGGGCTGAACGCCTGATTTCGACTTTAAAAGCATTGGGTTACCGTACTGCAATTCTTTCTGGAGGTTTTCAGTATTTTGCGGAATATCTGCAAACTAAACTGGATATTGATGAAGTACATGCCAATGCGCTTGATGTGCAGGATGGTGTGGTTACCGGTGAAGTCAAAGGCCATATTGTCGATGGCGCGCGTAAAGCCTTCTTGCTCGGTGAAATCGCCCAGGAGATGGGAATTTCCCTGGAACAAACCATTGCAGTCGGTGATGGCGCCAATGACTTGCCTATGTTATCCATTGCAGGACTGGGGGTGGCTTTCCGTGCCAAACCTCTGGTACGCCAAAATGCCAATCAGGCGATTTCTAGCGTCGGTCTGGACGGTGTGCTGTATCTGCTCGGCGTACATGATAAAGACCTGAACCGTGCATAAGTACAGGCTTTGCTTGATTTTAAACGCGACCTTTGGGTCGCGTTTTTTTATCAAATGGAGCGTAAAACTCTGTTCTTCAGGTCAGAGATATAAGCGACACGACATGAAATGTCGTTTATTTTTTAAGAATCAATAATTTTAATTCAACATGAGCTAATATAAGCCCATGAAAACACTTAAATTACGCATAAAAGACAAACATTGCAAGGTGCTAGACCAATTAGCATCTGAGGTGAACTTTGTTTGGAATTATGTCAATGATTTAAGTTTCAAACACCTAAAAAGAACAGGTGATTTTTTCTCAGCATTCGATATGGCTAAATACACAAAAGGGACTTCAAAATTGTGTGGTCTGCATAGCCAAACGGTGGATGCAATTAGGGAAGAATATGCTGCTAAAAGAAAACAGTTTAGAAAAGCAAAATTAAAATGGCGTGTAAGTAACAAGAAGTCAGCAAGAAGATCGCTTGGTTGGATACCATTCAAAAAATCAGGACTGAAATATGCTGAGGGATGGGTTGAGTATGGAAAAACCAAATTTGGCTTATGGGATAGCTACGGTTTAAACAAATATGCCGTTAGAACAGGCTCATTTGTTGAGGACAGTCGTGGGCGTTGGTATGTGTGCCTGGTCGTGGATTCACCTAAGTTAGATAAACCAACTGCAACTAAAGCTATTGGCATTGATCTAGGCTTAAAAGATATAGCCACCTGTTCTGATGGTACTGTGATTTCAAATCCAAAGTTCTATCGAAAATATGAACAAAAACTAGGTACTGCTCAACGAGCGAAGAATAAAAAGCGTGTTCGTGCATTACACGCCAAGATTGCAAATTGTCGTAAAGATCATTTGCACAAAGCAAGCACCATGCTTGTAAAAGAAAATGCACTGATTATTGTTGGCAACCTGAGTGCTAAAAAACTTGTGAAAACTAAAATGGCTAAATCGGTTTTAGATACAGGATTTTCAGAACTCAAAACAATGCTCAAGTATAAATGCGAGAACGCAAGTGTATTGTTTGAGGAAGTCAACGAAAGTTTCACAACCCAAATCTGCTCGTGCTGTGGTGAGATCACCGCAAGCAGTCCGAAAGGTAGAGCAGATTTGCGAATAAGAGTATGGGAATGTGAAAACTGCTCAAGTGTCCTGGATCGGGATTTGAACAGTGCTAAGAACATACTTGCGCTTGGGCATAAGCGTCTAGCAGTAGGAATCACCCTCCTTTCAGGTGGGTGAGGATGTCAATGCTTATGATGTGAGTTATATAAGGAAGAGTTGAAATATGGCTACAAAAACATCGATCATCTTAAACGGAAAAATAATTTTTTCACTTAAAAAAACTACTGATAATTTTGTAATGACACGCCAACATTGGCGCAGTCATTGATCCATAAAAATGTGAAAAGCAAAAAATGTAATGACAATATAATATCGCGACAAAGTATGTCGTTAGGCTGGATGACAGGACTTTTTTTATGCAAAAAACTCAGCATAATGCAGGCATAGAGATACAAATCAACAGATTTCATTTTATTGATTTAACGAAATTCAATAGATAGAAGCGTTGCAATATCAAGCGGGAACTATCTATCTGGATGGAGGGGTTTATATGGTAACAGCGCATTTAGCAACGATTGTGGGTTTCAGTTTAGTCGCTGTAGCTGTGCTTGCTGTGTTCTTCTCGCCTTATCGTCGCTGGTTAAGCTTTATGGCGGCCGGGATGCTGGTATGGGGCCTGATCGAGGTGATTCGTGTAGGAACTCAAACTTGGTTTGAGCTACCAATGACGTATAGTTATCTGAGCGCGTTAACTGCGGTCATGATGGTGGTGACTGGCCTGTTGTTGCGTGAAGATCGTCGTGCTGAGCGTGCTTTGGCAAAACGCCGTTGCATCGAACATACGCCGGTGTATGAAGACGACCAGCAGCAGCTTTCAAGCCGTTAATTCTAGAAGTTGCAATGAAAAAAATGCACCCACGGGTGCATTTTTCAGTTTGGAAATATGATACAAACTGCATAATCCACCTAGCCCAGAACTATGCTAGGATATTTGTCAATTTTCGTACAATTAGAATAGGCATCCTCCATGAAACTGTCGTCCATTCCTGTGTTAAAACTTCCTCTTATTGATATGAGTACAGACCCGCTGGACTTACTGGTCGCAGGTTTAGCTTTACGTATGAAGCAGTTGGCACGTACCAGCCCAAAATTCATTGAACTGGTACATGGACGTCAATTCCGTATCCAGATTGGTACGGATGAAGGCATGGCACGTCAGATTATTGTGGATAACGGTCATATCGATACGGTTTCGGGTGATGCTGAAAAAGCTGATTTTGTGTTGCAGTTTGCCGACAGTGAGCAGGGCGTGAAGACCTTGGTCAAAGGTGACCCGACGGCATTTATGACCGGGATGCAAAGCGGCACGATTAAGATGGAAGGCGACTTTGGCCTGCTGGTCTGGTTTAACCAGGTGGCAAAAATGATTCCACCAAAACTGCCAAAGCCAGTCAAAGAAAAAGTGAAAATGGTACGTCAGTTTATTAAAGAGAAAACGGGTCGTTAAGTTTAGAGCTAAGCTTTAAAAATAACTAAAAACCGATTGCATGCAAATGTAATCGGTTTTTTAATGGATAAGTCGAAAAAAAATAATAATCACAGTGATATGAAAATAATCTATGTCGGGTTGATCTTGATTATGCTTATTTCCTGTAAGCCTGCTTCGAATGATATTGATATTCTATTGGAAAATCAGAGTGAACAGCATTTAGCTGTCGTCATCATTCAATATAAGGGTGGAGAGGAAAAACTAAAAAATATTGCTGTAGGAGACAGCATTGCTTTTAAGATCCATTCCAGCGGAGATACAGGGCTAACAATCTTCGGATTGCCTTTGCCCAATCATCCGCAAGGGGGAGGCCACAGCGAAGCAATACCTAATAAACTTCGATTGACTAAGTTTGCAGCCGTGAATAATTATATTGAAGCAGGCAGCTTCGGCGATATCAGGATTAAAATCAATTCAAATATGGAGGCGGATACCACGTTCAATCTAAAATCAAAGTACTGATAAAAATAAATCATTCCACTTCCAGATTAAACGTCACAGGTCCATCATTAACCAGATGCACTTTCATATCGGCTGCAAAAATACCGGTTTGTACATGTTCAAACTGGCTTTGGGCATATTCTACCAGCTGCTCATAAAGTGCTTTAGCCTCGGCAGGTGGCATGGCGGGACCAAAGTCGGGACGTAAACCTTTCTGGGTTTGTGCCATCAAGGTAAATTGTGAAACCAGCAATAAACCACCGCCGGCCTGGGCAACGTTCCAGCCCATTTTGCCCTGTTCATCATCAAAGAAGCGGTATTTCAATATCTTATCAATCAACTTTTTGCCTTTTTCCAGATTATCGTCTTTGCCCAAACCCAGAAAAACCAGAATTCCTTTTTCAATTTCCCCGGTGGTTTCACCCTCGACCACGACTTTAGCTTCTAAAACTCTTTGTAATAAGGCACGCATTTTACATATGGACTGCTAATGATAGATGGACGTGATTGTAGCAAGAATAAAATCTGGAGCAGTATGAGATGCTGATTTTATGAGCTTTAAATATCTGAAAATCAATTGCTTTATTTTTATAAATTCATTAAAACGATTGAATTTATAAAAATAATCTGTTTTATCTATTTATTGTGTTGGCGTATCTTAGCCCGTGCAGGAAAGGTAATAAATTGAGAGATTTAGAAATGTTTAAGCGTTCATTACTGGTTGCAATGCTTGCAACTGTCACAGCTGCACAAGCTGCCCCTTTAACCAAAGACAATGGCGCGCCAGTCGGTGATAACCAGAACTCGATCACTGCGGGCCCAAATGGTTCAGTACTCCTTCAGGACGTTCAACTGGTACAAAAATTACAACGTTTTGGTCGCGAGCGTATTCCTGAGCGTGTGGTGCATGCGCGTGGTACTGGGGCATATGGTGAATTCGTTGCGACCAAGGATCTGTCTGATCTTACCCTTGCTTCATTGTTCAAAGCCGGTACTAAAACTCCAGTTTTCCTGCGTTTCTCTACCGTAATTCATGGTAAAGGTTCACCGGAAACGCTACGTGACCCACACGGTTTTGCCTTGAAATTCTATACCCAAGAAGGCAACTGGGACTTGGTTGGTAACCAGACACCGGTATTCTTTATCCGTGATGCGATCAAATTCCCGGACTTCATTCATGCGATGAAGCCAAGCCCGGTAACGAATGTTCAAGATGCTAACCGCGTGTTTGACTTCCTGTCGAGCCAGCCATGGGCAACCAACATGCTGACTTATGTTTACGGCAAGCAAGGTGTTCCAACCAGCTACCGCGAACAGGACGGTTTTGGTGTTCACGCTTACAAACTGTATAACGACAAAGGTGAATACAAGTACGTGAAATTCAACTTCCGCTCGAAACAGGGCGTGAAGGGCTTGAACGTGAAAGAAGCGGCTGAGCAGCAAGGTAAAGATTTCAACCACTTGACCAATGATCTTTATAACAACATCTATGCAGGTAACTTCCCGAAATGGGATCTGTATATTCAGGTGATTGATCCTAAAGACTTGGGCAAGTTTGATTTTGATCCGCTAGATCCAACTAAAATCTGGCCAACTGAGCTGGTTCCAGAAACCAAAGTGGGTACTTTGACCCTGAACCGTATGCCG
Source organism: Acinetobacter sp. AR2-3 (assembly GCF_001878775.1). Lineage (NCBI taxonomy): Bacteria > Pseudomonadati > Pseudomonadota > Gammaproteobacteria > Moraxellales > Moraxellaceae > Acinetobacter > Acinetobacter sp. AR2-3. The sequence continues at coordinate 130,214 of NZ_MJIQ01000021.1, read as the reverse complement.
AAGAACTTCTTCAACGAGACTGAACAGTCGGCATTTGCACCAGGTAACCTAGTGCCAGGTATTGAGCCATCAGAAGACCGTCTGTTACAAGGCCGTATCTTCTCTTACTCAGATACCCAAATGTACCGTTTAGGCGCGAATCACCAGCAAATTCCGGTGAACCGCCCAGTGGTGAATGTAAACAACAATAACCAGGATGGCTACATGAATATCTCTGAGCGTGACTCGGATGTGAACTATGAGCCAAGCCGTAAAGAGCCAAAAGCTGCCACTGAAAAAGCGCGTGCAGTACAAACTCCATTATCTGGTCATGTACAGCAAATTGGTGTGAAAGAGCAGAACTTCAAGCAGGCAGGTGAGCTGTACCGTTCATACACGGCTAAAGAGAAAGATGACCTGATCATGAACCTTGCTGCTGACTTAGGTGCAGTGAAAGATTCAGAAACCAAGCACGTCATGTTGTCTTATTTCTACAAGGCAGATGCGGACTACGGTACACGTATGACCAAGGCAGTAAACGGTAACCTCGCGACTGTTAAAGCCAAAGCTGCAAAATTAAAAGACTGATTTCGATTGGTCGATCAGGATTGGTGATTAGGGCTTAAGAAGTCACCTCCGCAAAGTCCTGTAGAATTCCAAACCTTTCCTGCACCCTAGGGGGAGTTCTACAGGCAACTTGTTTGTTTCAATTTAAAAAGCATTTCAAGATTCAACCGTATTGAAATGAATTCGATTTCTGCTGGAGTTCATCATGAAAGTTATGTCATCTGTGTTTTTAGCCAGTATTCTCACGATAGGTTCCGCATTCGCAAACGTGACTGTCGCGAAGGAGATCTCCCCCGCTAAAAGCGTGGACAATATTCAGATGAACTCACAACAGGAACTGGTCGACCTGTTCTTTACTGCCGCCAAAATTGGCAATAGCGAAGTTATCAACGAATTTTTAAAACACGGCTTTCCGGTCGATGTACGCAATAAAGACGGTTATACACCACTGATGATGGCGACTTATTATGGCCATCAGGATATTGTCGCCAGCTTGCTTAAACATGGTGCCGACCGCTGTGCTCGAGATAATCGAGGCAATACAGCCTTGATGGGAGCCTTGTTTAAAATGGAATTTGCAATTGCCAAGCAGCTGCGTCAGGTGGATTGTGATGCCCAGGCGCAAAAAACCGGACAAAAGACCACAGCCGAATTTGCCAAGGTCATTGGCCAGGAAAAACAGCTACAGAAACTGATTCAGGAACAGGAAAAAGCTCAGACCAACACCCAGAAATAAACCGGGTTATGCTTCTGATACTTTTGTCGCAAATACAGCCAGCTGTACGTAAATCCTGCATTATTGCATGACTTTTTATGCTTTAATGCAGAGATAAGCACAGCGATATTCCCTTAGTTATGGCTCCAATTATCCATTCTCTGTTAGATACTGACTTGTACAAATTCACCATGTTACAAGTGGTCTTACACAAGTTTCCGCAAACGCATAGTGTCTACCATTTCCGTTGTCGTAATCTGGAAGATACAGTCTATCCACTGACGGATATTCTGGATGATCTCAATCATCAACTGGACCTGCTGTGTCAGCTCAAATTCAAAGAAGATGAACTGCAATATTTAAGAAGCTTACGTTTTATCAAAAGCGATTTTGTGGATTATCTGGAACTGTTCCAGCTCAAGCGCCGTTTCATCAAGGCCAGTATCGACAGTCAAGGCCGTCTGGATATTGTGGTGGAAGGCCCGATGGTTCAGGCGATGATGTTCGAGATCTTCGTACTGGCGATTGTCAATGAACTGTATTTCAGTCGGATTCGCACGCCTGAAGTGTTGGCTGAAGGCGAACGCCGTTTAAAAGCCAAAATCGAGCTATTAAAACAGTATGATGCTGCGCAAAACCCCAATGATCCACCATTTTTGGTGTCAGATTTTGGTACGCGTCGCCGTTACAGTTTCGATTGGCAAAAGCATGTGGTCGAAGAATTTCACACAGCCGCACCGCATGTGTTCCGTGGCACCAGTAATGTACTGTTAGCCAAAGAGCTGGGCATTACCCCGATTGGCACCATGGCGCATGAATTCCTGCAAGCTTTTCAGGCACTGGATGTACGTCTGCGTAATTTCCAGAAATCTGCACTAGAAAGCTGGGTACAGGAATATCGTGGTGACCTGGGCATTGCCCTAACCGATGTGGTTGGGATGGATGCGTTCCTGCGCGACTTTGACCTGTACTTTGCCAAACTGTTCGATGGCTTGCGTCATGACAGTGGTGATCCCTATGAATGGGGTGACAAGGCCTATGCGCATTATAAAAAGCTGAAAATTGACAGCAAAACCAAAATGCTGACTTTTAGTGATGGCTTGAATCTGGAAAAAGCCTGGAAACTGCACCAGTATTTTAAAGACCGTTTTCAGGTCAGTTTCGGCATTGGCACCAATCTGACCAATGATATGGGGCAAACCCCACTCAATATTGTGCTGAAACTGGTGGAATGTAACCGTCAGTCAGTAGCCAAAATCTCGGATAGTCCGGGCAAAACCATGACCGATAATGATACGTTCTTGGCCTATTTGCGTCAGGTTTTTGAGATCAATGAACCTGCTTAAGTCAGTTTGAAAAATTCATAATTTTTAAGAACCGTTTCTATATAGAGGCGGTTTTTTTATGCAAGCTTATTTAACACCAGGGTTTAGCTAAAATCTTGCTAATCATCTGCAAAGAAAGCACATCAGTGTAAAAACCAGCTGTGCTAAGATCAACAGGATTTGACCAATAATAGCCATGATAACGATGACCGCTGCAGCTTTTAATTTTGGCCTGCTGATTGAGGCAGAAGATTTAGTTCCCTATTTGGGCCATGAAAAACTTCGTATTGTCGACCTGAGCCGTGCCTCTGTGTATGAGCAGCTGCATATTCCGCACGCCTTGCATTTAAAGCCTAAACTTCTGGTGCGTCAGGAAGAAACGGCAATGGGACTGTTGCCGGACGCGGAAGGCTTGCAGGCTCTCATTGATTATCTGAATATTTCTCCTGAACATCATGTGGTGGCTTATGATGATGAGGGCGGGGCATGGGCAGGGCGTTTGCTCTGGAACCTGCATTGTCAGGGCTTTGAAAATACCAGCTTATTGAATGGTGGGATTCATGCCTGGCTCGGTGCAGGCTTGCCGACTTCTTCCAGTCAGGAACAGTTTGCACCAGTGAAGAACGTGTTGCAGGTCAATCTTGAGCATCAGGCGAATTTTCAGATTGGCTATGATGAACTGCGCCAACAGGTTGAAAATCAACAGGTTCAAATTTGGGATTGCCGTACACAAGATGAATATACTGGCCTGCGTCTAGCGGCTCGACGCGGCGGTCACATTCCGGGAGCACGTCATTTTGAATGGAGTACTGCCCTTAATCGTGAAAATCATTTAAAATTACAGCCTTTACCACGTACTCAGCAGCGTCTGGAACAACTGGGCTTTGATTTGAATCAACCCGTTGTGGTGTACTGCCAGTCCCATCACCGCTCAGGTTTGGCCTATATTCTGGGTCGTTTACTGGGCTGGAAAATTCGAGCCTATGATGGTGCGTGGAGTGAATGGGGCAACCGCCTCGATAGTCCAATCGCTACAGGGGAGCTGCCATCTTGAGCATCACATCACGTTTAAAACAACAGTTTTTTATTAAAGCTCAACGATTAGTACCGCAACATCGCTTGTCTCGGGTGGTGGGTAAAATTGCCGCCAGCGAAAACCCGATTATCAAAACTGCTGCAATTACTGCCTTTAAGGCGCAGTATGGCATTGATATGTCGATTGCTGAACAGGCCAATGCCCTGAAATTCAAATCATTTAATGAATTTTTTACCCGTGCCCTAAAAGAAGGTATCCGTGCAGTTGATCCAGATGCTACGAGCATTGTTTCGCCTGCAGATGGTGCGATTTCCCAGCTGGGTAAAATTGAAAATGGCGATGTGTTTCAGGCCAAAGGCCAGAAATTTACCGTTGAAGCACTGATTGCTGATCCGCAACTGGCCGAGCCATTCAAAAACGGTGAATTTGCGACCGTATATTTGTCGCCACGTGATTATCATCGGGTGCATATGCCATTTGCTGGCACCTTGACTGAAACGTTATATGTACCGGGCGAGCTATTCTCGGTCAATCAGGTGACCGCAGAAAATATTCCGGGCCTGTTTGCACGCAATGAACGTATGGTCTGTCTGTTTGATACTGAAATCGGCCGTATGGCGGTGGTATTGGTCGGTGCGATGATTGTGGCGGGTATTGAAACCGTGGCAACCGGCAAAGTGAAGCCTTCAGGCCGGATCGAACTTAATCAGCATGATCTGTTCCTGGAAAAAGGGGCAGAACTGGGTCGTTTCTACCTCGGTTCAACAGCAGTGATTTTATTCGAAGAAAATAAAATGCAGTGGGAGGCCGCATTCAAGGCCAATTCTTTGGTGAATATGGGTGAAGCGCTGGGGCATACGCTGTAATACTATTCCTCCTCCCTTTGGGAGGAGGCTAGGTGGAGGGGCTTTTAAAATAACCTCTTCCTTGCGAAGCAGTGCTTCTCACCTCCTAGAAGGAGAGGGAACTTCCCCCTTTCTAAAGATGGATTTAATTTTTAGCTAATCCCTCCCAGCCTCCCTTTTAAAAGGGAGGAGCTAAAAAGAAATAAAAAAGCGCCATCAGGCGCTTTTTTTATTTCTAGAAAATTATCGTTTCACGACGATGGAATCGATTCCGCTATTTTGCAAGGTTTGCTGCGCAATAATTGCAGCTTCTGCAGAATCATAAGGGCCTGAAACCACGCGATACCAGACTTTGCCATTTTCTACGCTGCGTACCACATCGGCAGATAAGCCATTAAGAATAATTTCGGCACGGCGGGCATCGGCCTGATCCGGATCATCAAAACTGCGGACTTGCAGAATATAACTGGCCGGAGCGGCAACAGGCGCTTCGCTGGCTTCTAAGCCAGGCTCAGTTGTGGTCGCCTCAGGTGTAGCCACTTCAGGTCGAGGTGCTTCTACAATCACTACCGTATCCTGATTTTTGTTTTCAGGGACGGCCTGTTCAGGAATTGGCGTCACTTGTTGCTGTGGCAAGAGATCATAAAAACGGTAATCTTTATTGGTATCTTCTTCTTGGACAGATTCAGCACTTGTTTGAGTTTTCGGTTTAACTGGTTCCCATGGCTTCCAGAGCATCAGTGCCATTAAAAAACTTAACACGATTAAAATGATCACGAGTGTGCCGAGCCAGGTTGGAATAAGTGGCTTTTTAGGCTTATTCGGTCTTTCAGATACACCGCGCTGCGTTTTTCCAAACACTTGGGATTTTCCTCTTATTAATCGGGACATATAGAAAAGGCATAACAGCAGTTATGCCCCTACTATCACTTCATCCTATGTGATCAGGATACAAAAGTCATCCTCTAGATCACAAATCACACAGAATTTTAATTTATCTGTATCTTCAAGCACATAGCTAAAGTTACAAAATGTCTGCTCGGCAGATAAACGGCAATGTTTTGCTTACATGCTCACTTCGAGCCTAGCTCTCGCCTTGCGAGCATGCAAAGCAGTGCTTTGACTATTTACCTTCTTGCATCAATGTAAAAGCAGTGCTTTACATTGATTCAGGAGCTGACACACCTAAAAGTTCTAAACCGTTACGCAGTACCTGACGCACGTTCACAGATAACAGTAAACGTGCCTGAGTCAATTCAGCATCATCACCGAGTACTTTATTGTCGTTGTACCAGCCGTGGAACAAGGCTGCCAGCTCTTTCAGGTAATTACCGATTTGATGTGGTTCATAGCTGTTTGCAGCACGGACCAGAATTTCCGGATAGGCCGCTAGTTTGGCCAGGATTTCAGTTTCAGCATCAAGCTCCAGCTTAGCCGCCAAATTACGTGCTGCTGTAGCATCAAAGTTGACATTGGTAGACGCTGCTTTTTCTAACATACGACAGATACGGGCGTGTGCATACTGGATGTAATACACTGCATTGTCCTTGCTTTGTGACACAGCAAGATCCAGGTCAAAATCAATGTGCTGTTCAGACTTACGCATTACGTAGTAAAAACGTGCAGCATCATTGCCAACTTCTTTACGCAGATCACGCAAGGTCACAAACTGGCCTGAACGGGATGACATTTGTACCATCTCGCCGCCACGCCATAGGCTCACGAACTGAACCAGAAGAACCGTTAATTTTTTCGAGTCATAGCCCAGCGCATCAATGGCCGCTTTTACACGTGCGATATAACCGTGGTGATCTGAACCCCAGATATCGATGATATCGGTATAGCCACGTTGTAACTTGTTCAGGTGGTAAGCGATGTCAGACGCGAAGTAAGTGGTCTGACCATTACGACGTTTCACGACACGGTCTTTTTCATCACCGAATGCAGTGGATTTGAACCAGATGTTGCCATCCAGTCCATACAGGAAACCACGCTGATCTAAGGTCTGTAAGGCTTCTTCAATTTTGTCTGTCAATGATTCTTCGCTGAACCATTGATTGAAGGTTACACCAAATTCGCCTAGGTCATCTTTAATATCATCTAAGATAGCTTTAAGCGCGGCTTGCAAGAATACGCGGTAGCCTGTGCCAATTAACGCTTGTGAATTAAAGATCAAACCATCGATGTGTTTTTCTTTATCGCCAGACAATATGACTTTATTGCCATCTGCATCTAATTCAGCTGCAAACTGTACATCTTCAGGCACGTTTTTATACACGTCAGCCACAGGACGTACATAGGCGTCGCCATCCTGATCAATAATGCTTTGCGCGATTTCTTTAACGTAGTCACCTTGGTAGGCATTTTTCGGGAACACCAGTTCCTGACCCGTTAATTCTAAGTAGCGCAGATAAGTCGAAGTCGCCAGAATGTCCATTTGACGGCCAGCATCATTGACATAGTATTCGCGGTCGACTTTAGCACCAGTCGCTTCAAGCAAATTCGCAACCGTCATACCATACGCGGCACCACGACCATGACCTACGTGCAGGCTAGAGGTCGGGTTGGCAGACACGAATTCAACCTGGATACGTTTATCCGCATTGACCTGGGTACGACCATAAGTCGCCTGTTGTGCCTGAATTTGATCAAGGACTGCAAAGCGCTGGTCAGCATTCAGGAAGAAGTTAATAAAACCAGGACCGGCAATTTCTGCCTTGCTGATATCCGCCACTTCAGGCAGGGCAGCAAGAATTTTTTCCGCTAAATCACGTGGCTTCATACCCGCAGCTTTCGACGCGATCATGGCAATATTCGACGCAAAGTCACCATGGCTTCGGTCTTTGGTACGCGTCAAATTACTTGTATTGTTCCAGTGAGATGGGAGTACGCCTTGTGCCTGTAAAGTGTGCACTGCATGATCGAGAGCTGCTTGTATTGCCGTATTCATAATCAGTCGAAAATAGAGATCGCAGAAAAACAGCAAATATAGCAAATTTCAGGCTGTTTAGGTAAAAGCATTTCTAGGGAATAAAAAGTAGAAGATCACTTCACCAGAAATTTTGAACTAGAGAAAGGGGTAATAACCGGATTAATCCCGTGAAAATAAAACCAGTTTTTAGCTCAACATTTCAGATGAAAAAAACAATGCTCCACCGTATAGAATTTGGCTTATATTAGTCATCTGAAAACAGTAAAAAGAGCATGTCGTGGCTGCATCACAACGTCCGACCATTATCGGTCATATTCCTAAACTTCCTGCAAAATGGGCATTGATTATTGTGCCTTTTATCCTATCCTGCCTGATGAGTGGCATCATTTCCATGATCAATATGCTGCGTAATCTCGGCTGGATTGATGGATTTATGGCACTCTGGTTTCATAACTGGATGATTTCCTGGGCGATTGCTTTTCCGATTGTGGTGACCTTATTGCCGTTCGTACGCAAATTCACTGGGCTATTGGTCGATATGTCCGGACCTCAGCCACCCAAGTGATCATTTTTAAATTTAATCGGGTGGGGGCAGCTCTCTGACGATTTAAAAGCTGGGCTGTAAGAGGAAATAGCTTCATCAGCTTTAAATTAAATGCTCTACCGCCGCCCGGATAATCCCGAGCACCAGACCGATACAAGCACCGACCACGACACCATTGACCCGGATCATATGCAGGTCACCGCCGACTTCATTTTCAATCTTGTCGATCATCTCGCTTGAATCCCATTCGTGAATGCGCTCGCTGATAAAGCGAATCACTTTTTCACTGTACTGGTCACTCAGGTCAACCGCGATAGAGCTCAGACGTTTATTCAGCAGCTCACGTACCGAGGCATTCGAAATGATATTTTCTCCGACCTGTTGAATGGCAATTCTGAGATTTTCCGCAATACCCGAATCAGGTTTTTGCAAGTCTGCCTTGATCGCATCACATAAAATCACCACCGCACCGCTGATAAAATTCAGCACTTGTGGACTATCCAGTAAGGCATCTTTGGTTTCATTCAGACGCTGGCTGGCTTCACTGTCATTATCCGCCAGCTGCAACATCCAGCTATGTCCCATGTTCTCAATTTTAAGTCGCCATGGATGATCTGGATCGGCCAGCATGGCTTCAACCCGCCCGATCACGGAATCAATACTGCGTTGCTGCACGTCAATCCCGATCCAGCTGGCGCCTTTGGCCAGTTTCCACACCCCCATTTCCTTAAACAGGTTACGGGTCAGCTCACGGGTTTGTTCAGGATGCGAGGTCATCCAGGCATGCACCACATCCAGTCCACGCTGTAGCACATCCTGATGGAAATCATTGTCCAGAACGGCATGCAGCATTTCGCTGGCCAGGGTATTGATCTGGGTATTTTTGACCCATTGCACGCTGTTGCTCTGGATAAATCCGGCAATCTGTTCCTGTCCGACAAATTCAAAAATTTTAGGCACCGTCTGTTGAATGACCTGAGTCACTTGGGCATTGTTTTGTGGATTGGCCAGCCAGCGTCCTGCAGCCAGACTCAGGTCGGTACTGTCCAGACTGCGCTGTACAATTTGCGGAGAAAGAAAATTTTCCTGCACAAAACGGCCCATCGACTCTGCAATACGGGCCTTGTTACGTGGAATGATTTCGGTATGGTCACGTAAAAACTTGGGAATAGGCAATCTGCCAAAAGGGTTACGAAACAGTACGGTAATCGCATACCAATCCGCCAGACCACCGACCACACCCGCTTCTGCCGAGAGCATCAGAATATGAATGAGCCAGACATATTCGGGTAGCAGTTTGGCTGCAACCATCAATGCCAACCAGATCAGTACGGCGACCACCAGGGCGATGGTCGCGAAACGTTTACTGCGTTGTAAGCTCGGGGAGATACGCTCTGTCTGCATAGATCATCCTGTCAGGAGGGATTGGCCGGTTGCGGTTGCAGCACTGCACCGGATGGACTTAAACCATATTTAGCCCCAAGTGACTGTAAAATCAAGCGGGCATCAAAGGCATCTTGAGGCGCCTGATTGGCCTTGAAGCATTCAATGGTATAGGCCACCTGGGCAGGATCCAGAGTCACGGTATAGGGACGGTCATAGAATGGGTCTGGCCAGAACCCCGGATATCGGCGGTAATACCCGTACGGATAAAAGCTCGGTGCCGGATAGACGATGGCCTGCCGTGGAGGTTGTTGAGTACGGTTACTTGGATCATTCAGTACCCTGAAGAACTGAAAGCCATTTTGTACGGTAGTCTGTGCGGCTTTGAGCAGGGTAATTTCTTCAGCTGTGCCAAAGCTCATATTGGGACGGGCCTGAAAGCTGATACGGTAAGTGTTGCTATTGAGGGGAGTGGTACTGTAGCGACCTAACTGATCAAATGTTAAGGGCTTTGAGGGTGTGGTTGCACAGCCAGTCAGGCTGATGGCAGCAATCATACTCAATCCCAGTAGCATGTTTTTCATGTTCGATCTCCTGATGCAATGATCCAGTTCAGACAGCCGGTCTTAAAAAATCTTAAAAACTGCTATCGGGCTGGGTCAGGAAAGTAAGTTCTTCATTGGTCGATTCACGACCCAGGATTTGGTTCCGATGCGGGTAACGTCCAAAGCGGTCAATAATGACTTTATGCTTTTTCTCGAATTCCAGATTGGTCGGATTGCCCAGACGCTGAAACAGTTTTAAGGCGAATTCATGAATTAGTTTGGATTCGCTGTGCATAAATGGCATATACAGAAAGGCACGTTGTTCTGGACTGAGCTGTTGATCCAGGTTCAGGCTGATGGCTTCCTGAGCCAAGGCCAGTGCCAAACTGTCTTGGGCAAAAGCTTGGGGAGAATCACGGAATAAATTTCGTGAAAATTGATCTAGCACAATAATTTCGGCCAGCCGACCTTCTGCTGTTTCACGCCAGCCCCAAAGTTCAGCCCGGGCTGCCTGCTGATGAGTGCTCATGAACTGCTGCGCAATACTTTGGTCGAATTCATGACTTTGGCTAAACCATAAGGGCTGGCTGTCCGCATGAAACCAGAAGTCTAAAATATCTTGATAATTCATAATATTTACAATTCATTAGCATCTATTTGTTAATAAAATCACAAATTTTCCATGTCTTATAGAGGAAGTTTGTGTTAAAAATTTGCCAAATTAAAAATCAATAGTTTGCCTGAAAACTAGGCAGCCTGTCATGTGCCGGCACGAAATCACGTTATACTGATTAAACCGATGATTTTAATTTAATAATTTAGCCCCCTTAAGCGAGATTGTAATGAGTCAACCTGAATCGACTTCCCAAAATGTGTTACCGACCTGGGTCGAGTCGTCACTCATCAAAGGCATGCTGCGTGGTATCGAGCGTGAAAGCTTACGTATGCAAAGTGATGGTTTCCTGTCACAGGCAGCGCATCCTCGTGCCTTGGGTTCAGCCTTGACTCATCCACATATCACCACGGACTATTCTGAAGCATTGATGGAGTTTATTACTCCGCCACAAGACAGTATTAAAAAGGCGCTGGACTATCTCAGCGATATTCATGCAATTGTACATCGCCATCTGGAAAATGATGAAAAGCTCTGGCCTTTGTCGATGCCGTGTATGCTGGACAGCCGCGATGACAGTATTCCGCTGGCACAGTATGGCAGCTCGAATATCGGTTTATTTAAAACCTTGTATCGTCATGGTCTAGGTGTGCGTTATGGCCGCCGTATGCAGACGATTTCAGGTGTGCATTACAACCTGTCTTTCCCGGACCATCTCTTCGAGGCACTGCAACAGCAGGAACAGGACGAAGCGCTGAAAGCATTGAGCTTGCAGGATTATCGCAGCCATCGCTATATGGGCCTGATCCGTAACTTTATTCGTCTGACCCCACTGGTGATGTTCCTGATCGGGGCCAGTCCGGCAGTCTGCCAGTGCTTTATGACTGGCCGTGATCATTTCTTGCTGCCATTGGTGAAAGGCACTTTGTATTCGCCTTATGCGACCGCGCTGCGTATGGGACGTTTTGGCTATCAAAACTCTGCGCAGAAACAGCTCGGTATTCACTACAATAATTTGCAGGACTATCTGGACGGACTGCAAAAAGCCGTTAAAACGCCGTATAAACCGTTTAGTCGTCTGGGACTAGATGATGCCAATGGCCAGCCGATCCAGATCAATGATCATGTGTTGCAAATCGAAAATGAATATTACAGCTTAGTGCGCCCGAAACAGGTGCCACTCGCGGGTGAAACCCCGTCACAGGCCCTTGAAAATCGCGGGATTGCCTATGTCGAGTTACGTGCCGTCGATGTCAATCCCTATAGCCCGATTGGGATTAATGAAGATACGGCCGGCTTCCTCGAAGTCGTAGCTTTGTACTGTTTATTGCAGGACAGTCCGGCGCTCCTCAGCGATGAACAGGATATCATTGAGCAGAATCAGGCCGAGGTCGTGAATCGTGGCCGTGCGCCAAATGCCGCAATTATGGAAAATGGTCAGTCTTATCCGATTGAAGACTGGTGTGCCATGCATTTGCAACATATGCATCCCCTGGCCAAGCTGTTAAATTCGGCCTATGACACCACCTTATATACTGATGCTCTAAAAACCATGAGGATCCGGGTCGATGAAGTCGATGCCACCTTGTCTGCCCTAGTGGTCGGGGATACGCGTGAACAGGGCAGTATGTGGCATTTTGGCCAACATCTGGCCCAGCAACACAGCAGTGTCTATGAAGCGCATCAGCTCAGCCCGGAAACCCTGGCTTATTTTGAAGAAATGTCACAAAAGTCATTGCAGCAGCAACAGCAACTCGAGCAAGATAGCAGCGTCAGTTTTGCTGATTATTTAGCCCAATATCGATAAAAAATAAGAGGATTCACCATGCAATGGGGTTATCGCTTCGTGAGTGGTATGTTGTTTCTGGCTGCTGTCATCGGCATGGCATTTGCCTTATATCTTGAGCATGTACAAGGTCTGGCGCCTTGTCCGCTCTGTGTGTTTCAGCGTGTTGGATTAATCGGACTCGGGATCATCTCACTGATCGCATTCCTGCATAATCCCGCATCTAATCTCATGAAGCGGCTGTATGCCTTGCTGGGTTCGCTCAGTATTTTGTGGTCTGTGGGCGTGGCTGCGCGTCATGTCTGGTTACAGAACCTGCCACCGGATCAGGTGCCGAGCTGCGGTCCCGGTCTGGAATACTGGCTGGAAACCCTGCCGATGCAGTCTGTACTGCAACAGGTCTTAAATGGTTCAGGGGAATGTGCCGCGATTGACTGGACCTTCTTGGGTCAATCCTTGCCTGTCTGGTCTTTGATCTTTTTCAGTATTTTATTGCTGATTAGCCTGTGGCAACTACTGCGTAAATATAAAAAGGCACCGGTTAAACGACTCAGAGATAAATATTAATTCCGTATTTAATAAAAAAGCCCTCAATCGAGGGCTTTTTTATTTGCTTCAGTTTAGGTCAGGGCTATGCCTTCCAGACTGTCCAGATCCATCACATATTCATGAATCTGATCAAAGGCTTCATCTTCTACACTTGGATAGAACCAGCGCGCCACCTGCTCGGCCACTAGCGGATGATACTGAATTTCAAAATGGTTCAGGCCGTAAAAAATCGCCTTGTTTGCATCGGGGACTTTGAGCTGGAAACGCGGATTGGGATGCTCGCCCAAAGCACTTTTAATACTGACCAGATAATCGCCAATCACATGTAAGGTCTTGTTTTTTCGGTTTTCAAACTCGATGGTACCGGCGACCAGATAGGTATCGATATGCGAGGGAATTGGGGCAGGTTTACGGTGATCATCCATAAAGCCGATCCGAAGTGGATTATGCTCCCAGTCATCATCCCGGACGCTGCCATGGCGCAAATCCAGAATACCGTTACTGCGAATATTGACCAGATGGCCAAGCAGCCGGATCAGTGGAAAATGTCCAAGTTTGTCCTGCAAGCTAAAGCCAAAACGTTCCAGTACTGCACCATGATGCGGTGAACCCAGACAGACCAGATTTTCCACCATATTGACCCAGCTATAGACATTCTGCTTGCCATAAAACAGCGCACTACGAGAGACCAGACCACCCATGCTATGCCCGATCAGGTCAATACTGGTAATTCTCGGATTGCGAGCAATCAGATCCTGTAAGGTATTCGCCAGACTTCGACCATTGGCAGAAATCCGGCGTCCAGTATTGTAGTTTAAATACAGCATGGTATTGCGGTCGCGCTGTGCCAGTAATTTTTCCCCGATCCCTTCATATTTGCGATTCGACCAGTCGAGATGGTTCATACATAAGCCATGCACAAACAGGGTAATCCGCCCGCTTAACTCGCCATTTTGTAACGAACCATAGTGGTCATAGATCACCATCGGCAGGGCCAAAGGATTCTGATATTTCAGCAGATAATCCCCGATAATGCCATTCAGGGCACTAACCAGAAAATGTAAGGAAGGCGTCAGCGGCTTATTGTGCAGTTTGGGAAAACGCTCAATAATCTGGCGTAGCCCCGGCGCAATCAGGGTATTACCATAATGAAACAGCATGTCATAGGACATTTGATAGAGCCGGGCAATCGAGGAAATATTCTGAAGTTTTTGTGAATTATTTTCACTTAAACCAAAAATACTCATTAAAATTTCGCGTTGAATACTCTTGATCAGCTCCTGAATCACGTCGTTAAAGCGCGTCGTTACCAGCTGCGCCAGACCTTCCAGTACATCGGCCTGACTCGGTGGGGTTCGGTCCCAGCGACAATAGGTTTCATGTAACGGTGTCAAACTTGGCATCTGATCCTGTCCTTTCAATGAGCCGCATACGTTGCCATCTTCCTTTTTAAAGAACTTCGCGGTATAAATTCTTTTTTTTGTGGTGTTTTCAGGTTTTTAGGGCCTCAGTTTAAAATAACGAGAATTAGAGAAGATTTTGGGCTTTTTTGTCAGACAATTTAAGCAATTAACTGGTCTTATAACGTAGTGTACTTCACATTATTTAAATTAAATTTTGATGATTGATGGTTTTTTTGTTGGTAGTTCATGAATATCATTTATTTGCATGGTTTTAAAAGTAGTTCAAACTCGATCAAGGGAGAATTGCTGCAACATTACTGTGCAAAGTATCCTGAAATTCAGGTACATTTACCCGATTTAAACATGTCACCGAACGCTGCCATTAGGCATGTTTCTGGCCTGATTGAATCGATGCATGAGGTGGCCCTGGTGGGGAGCAGTCTCGGGGGATTTTATGCGACACATCTGGTCGCACAGCATGCTGTGCCTGCTGTACTGATCAATCCGGCAATGCGACCATGGCAACTGTTTCGTGAACTGTTTGATGAGCAACTGCCTTATCAGGTTCATCCGAACTGGTGTCTGGATGAGGCAGATCTGTTACAACTCCAGCAATTGGCCCTGCCGGTTGCACAAGATGCAGACAAAATACTGGTTCTGCTGCAACAAGGCGATGAAGTTTTGGATTATCGTGAAGCACATCGTTATTATAGTGCTGCGCATCCCCCTGCAATGCTGATGACTGAAGCGCATGGCAGTCACGGGATGGATGATTTTGCGGAAAAAATTCCGTTCGTCTTACAGTTTTTATTGGACTGCATAAAAAAGGAAACCGAATAACGTGTCTCAATATACGGCTCAATCTCTTGAAGTTTTATCTGGTTTGGATCCGGTCCGTCGTCGTCCGGGCATGTATACCGATACTTCTCGTCCCAACCATTTGGCACAGGAAGTGATTGATAATGCTGTCGATGAGGCACTGGCAGGGCATGCCAACAAGATTACCGTCACGGTCTATAAAGATGGTTCTTTATCAGTCGAAGACAATGGCCGTGGTATGCCGGTGGATATTCACCCTGAATATGGCCAGAGCGGTATTGAAATTATCATGACCAAACTGCATGCCGGCGGTAAGTTCAGCACCGATAATTACCAGTTTTCCGGTGGTTTGCATGGCGTTGGGATTTCAGTGGTCAATGCGCTTTCGACCCGTGTAGAGGTCGAAGTTCAGCGTCAGGGTAACCTGTACAGAATGGCCTTTGAAAATGGCGAACCGGTTGCACCGCTTGAAGTGCTGGCAGGTAAGGCACCGAAACGGGTATCAGGAACTACGGTACAATTCTGGCCTGAAGCCAAATATTTTGATTCGCCAAAATTTGCCCTCAAAGCGTTAAAACATAATCTCAAAGCCAAAGCTGTTTTGGCGGCCGGTTTACAGATCAACTATGTTGATCAGATTAATGATGAAAAGATCACCTGGCAGTTTGAAAATGGTCTGGTCGACTATTTGATGGACGAGCTGGAAGACCGTGAAATTATTCCGGCACCGGCTTTTGTCACCACAGGTGACGCAGAGCGCGCCAGCGCAGAATTTGCGATTTGCTGGAATGTTGAAGGTGGTGAAAGTGTTCAGGAATCTTATGTCAACCTGATTCCGACTGCGCAGGGCGGAACCCATGTGAATGGTCTGCGTTCAGGTGTGACTGATGCGATGCGCGAGTTCTGTGAACTGCGGAATTTGCTGCCACGGAATATGAAACTCTCTGCCGAAGATGTCTGGGACGGCGTCAACTATATCCTGTCATTGAAATTTCAGGAGCCACAGTTTTCGGGTCAGACCAAAGAACGTCTGTCGAGCCGTGAAGCAGCAGGGATTGTGCAGAATATTGCCAAAGATGCCTTTGCACTGTGGTTGAACCAGAATTCTGACATCGCCCTGCAACTGGCAGAAATGGCCATTTCTAAAGCCGGTCGCCGTTTAAAAGCTGCGAAAAAAGTAGAACGTAAAAAGATTGTGGCAGGTCCAACTTTGCCAGGTAAATTGTCGGATTGTGTAGGCCATGATCTGGATCAGTCAGAACTGTTTATTGTGGAAGGGGATTCTGCGGGTGGTTCAGCCAAGCAGGCACGTGACAAGAACTTCCAGGCGATCATGCCAATTCGTGGCAAGATCCTGAATACCTGGGAAGTCTCTTCGGACGAAGTTCTAGCATCTCAGGAAGTACACAATATTGCGATTGCCATTGGCGTTGATCCGGGTTCGGATGACTTATCGGAACTGCGTTATGGCAAGATCTGTATTCTGGCTGATGCCGACTCGGATGGTCTGCATATTGCCACTTTGCTGTGTGCCTTGTTTGTGAAGCATTTTCCGACTCTGGTGGAAGAAGGGCATTTATTTGTAGCGATGCCACCATTATTCCGAATCGATGACAATAAAGATGTGCACTACGCTTTGGATGAAGATGAGCTGAATAGCATCCTGAAAAAATGCAAAACCAAGAATCCGCAAATTACCCGATTCAAGGGGCTGGGCGAGATGAATGCCAGCCAGTTACGTGAAACCACACTTGATCCAAACACGCGCCGTCTGGTGCAACTAGATCTGGATGATGCTCATCATACTGCAGGTTTATTGGATAAACTTTTGGCGAAAAAACGTGCCAGTGACCGTAAAGACTGGTTAGAACAAAAAGGTAATCTGGCAGATTTGGTGGTTTAAACTATCGAATTTAAGCAATAAAAAATCCCGCAACCGCGGGATTTTTTTGTTTTAAAACAGTGCAAAAATTACTCAAGATGCTGCACTTTATTTGTACATCATCTTCTATCTCACTTCTGCTATGTTTTCATTGCTCTTTGCGCGACCTACTTAGAGTTAAGCTCGGATACAGCATTTAAATACAGGTTTAATTCTTTTTAGTATTACTAAATCAATGATTCATAATACAAATAATGAAATAAGTTAAAGTAAATTTTTTTATTTTTTGAAGCCTTGGCACAGAAATTGAATCACTCCATCCAGATGTACAACAAGACAAGCATGAAAAATGCACCATCATAAAGTTTGGAGAAAATCTGATGTTCCAACGCAATTTATTTTCAAAAAGTATTTTAGCCGCAACCATGGCAGGGGCTGTTGCATTAACGGGGTGTTCAAAATCTGCTGAAAAAGCAGAAGCCCCGGCCGCGGAAAGCAAAGTCGCAGATAGCGGCGATACGATTAAAGTCGGGATCCTGCATTCATTGTCAGGCACCATGGCAATTTCTGAGACCTCACTGAAAGACACGGCCTTAATGGCGATTAAGGAAATCAATGACAAGGGTGGGGTACTGGGTAAAAAACTGGAACCTGTGGTGGTCGATCCGGCATCAGACTGGCCACTTTTTGCAGAGCAAGCACGTCAGCTGATTACCCAAGACAAAGTCGCGGTAATTTTCGGTGCATGGACGTCGGTATCACGTAAATCTGTCTTACCAGTGGTTGAAGAGCTGAATGGCTTATTGTTCTATCCTGTACAGTACGAAGGCCAGGAACAATCCAAAAATATTTTTTATACCGGTGCTGCACCTAATCAGCAAGCCATTCCAGCCGTGGAATACTTGATGAGCGAAGAGGGCGGTAAAGCGGAGCGTTTTGTTCTGCTCGGTACAGACTATGTTTACCCACGTACCACCAACCAGATTTTACGTGCTTTTTTAAAGTCTAAAGGTGTGGCTGATGCGGACATCATGGAAGAGTACACGCCATTTGGTCATAGCAACTATCAAACCATTGTCGGCAATGTGAAAAAATTCGCAGCTGGTAAAAAGACTGCGGTGATCTCGACCATCAATGGTGACTCGAATGTGCCGTTCTATCGTGAATTGGGTAATCAGGGCATTAAAGCCTCTGATATTCCCGTCATGGCGTTCTCGGTGGGTGAAGAAGAACTGCGTGGTATTGACACCAAGCCATTGGTCGGTCATTTGGCGTCATGGAACTATTTCATGTCAGTGAAGAATCCGGTCAATACAGAATTTACCAACAAAATGAAGCAGTATGCGGTGGAATTCAAACTGCCGAATGCAGACAAGCTCGTGACCAATGACCCAATGGAAGCAACTTATGTCGGGATTAACATGTGGAAGCAAGCCGTTGAAAAAGCAGGTTCTACAGAGGTCGATAAAGTCCGTGAAGCGATGGCAGGTCAGGAATTCAAAGCCCCATCCGGCTATACCTTAAAAATGGATGCGACGAATCACCACTTACACAAGCCAGTCATGATTGGTCAGATTCGTGGCGATGGACAGTTTGATGTGGTCTATAAAACGCCACAAGCCATCCAGGCACAGCCTTGGAGCCCGTACATTCCGAAATAACAGCTATCTTTTGCCTGCCACAGCCGTGGCAGGTGTCCTCTGATTTTTTTCTTACTCTCCACGGAAAATTTCCAATGGAATAGGGGTGAATATAATGAATATTCGCGTGAATATCGCCGCTATTTTTCTGGTATTTGTACAGGTTATTTGTGTGCAACTGGTATCAGCAGAACAATCCTCAAATAGCACTGCATTGACTGCAGCAATACAACAAGATGCAATCCAGCAATTTGTGCAAGGTGATTTTGCCCAGCGCCGTGCTTTACTGAAGCAATGGCCGGGCAGTATTGAGCAGTTAGATCAGCTTGCAGAATATGTTGAAAACGAGCAGCTTTATAGTGGGGCTAATGGTCAAACCTATATTTTAGAATCGGACGAAAAATTACTCAGCTATCCGAGTCTAGGCATCGTTGCAGATTGGCCGAGTGACTTATCACAAGTGACTTTGGTGAATACCTTGCGTAAAGCGCTCAACTTTGGTTTGGCACAAAGAAAACTCAAATCTGAAGATGCTTCCGAGCGTTTAGAAGCGATTGATATTTATGAAAGCAACTTGGCAGAGCTGAATGTTGCTCACATCAATGCCCTGTATTTGAACGAACAAAATAACAAAGTCAAAGCCCGTTTGGCCCAGCTTAAAGCGCGTCTGGATTATCAAGATGAAGATGTCTTAGTTAAAATTCAAGCGGCGAAAGCCTTGCAAGACTCCAATCGTCCCGATGTCTTGGCGATGGTGGAAAATGAGCTAACACAGCCGAATTTACATCCAGAGCTGAAAGCGGCTTTGCTTGAAGCGAAAAGCAGTATTAAAACCCGTATTCAAGCCAGCGAATGGACAGGACATTTATTTTCAGGTTTAAGTACTGCGAGTATTCTACTGCTTGCTGCACTGGGTCTTGCGATTACTTATGGTTTGCTCGGTGTGATTAATATGGCGCATGGCGAGCTGATTATGATTGGTGCCTATACCACTTATGTGGTGCAAAGCCTGTTTAAAAGTTATTTGGGTAGCTATGTCGATTGGTACTTAATCGCCGCGATTCCTGCAGCATTCCTGGTAAGTGGGCTGATCGGCATGTTGATTGAACGTACCGTGATTAGTCCGCTATATGGTCGCCAGTTGGAAACCTTGCTTGCCACTTTTGGTGTCAGCCTGATTCTGATGCAATTGGTACGCATGACTTTTGGTGCGCAAAATGTCGAAGTTTCTAACATTTCCTGGCTGTCAGGCGGGATCTCGATTACTCCAAGCTTGATGCTGCCCTATAACCGTATTGCGATTATTGTCTTTACCATTGCAGTGCTTTTGTTGTTGGTTTACCTACTGAATAAAACCCGTTTTGGTCTCTTCGTTCGTGCGGTGACACAAAACCGTCAAATGGCGCGAGCAGTCGGTATTCGTTCTAGTCGTATCGATATGATGGCCTTTGGTTTAGGTTCAGGTCTTGCAGGGTTAGCCGGATGTGCTTTGGCACAAGTGGGTAACGTCGGGCCGGATTTAGGGCAAAACTACATTATTGATGCCTTCTTGGTGGTGGTTGTCGGTGGTGTAGGTCAGGTGTGGGGTGCAGTCCTTGCAGCGCTTGGTCTGGGTATTAGCGGTACCGCCTTGGAAATTGGCATTGGTGCAGTACTGGCAAAAATTGTTCTCTTGGTGCTTGTGATTTTGTTTATTCAAAAACGTCCACAAGGTTTGTTTGCCATCAAAGGCCGTTTTGTGGAGTAAGCACATGAAGATTACACAATTATTATCCGACAAACCGCATAGTGGCATTGCGATTGCCGTATGCTTTGCCATTTTATTGGCATTGCCATGGTTACACCTGTTACCTGCCGATTCAACCCTACATTTATCTGCGTATTGGGTCACCTTGATTGGCAAAATCATGTGTTTGGCTCTGGTCGCTTTGGCACTGGATTTAGTTTGGGGCTATGCCGGAATTTTAAGTTTAGGACATGGTTTGTACTTTGCCCTTGGCGGTTATGCCTTTGGGATGTACTTAATGCGCCAGTCTGCAGGGGATGGCATTCCTGACTTTATGCGCTTCCTTAGTTGGACGGAAGTGCCATGGTTTTGGGTCGGTACGGAATACTTCCTTTGGTCATTGGTATTAGTGGTATTAGTGCCGGGCATCATCGCCTTTATTTTCGGCTTCTTTGCCTTCCGTTCCAAAATTAAAGGCGTGTATTTCTCGATTATTACCCAAGCTATGACTTTTGCCGCTGCATTACTTTTCTTCCGTAATGAAACCGGCTTTGGTGGCAACAACGGCTTTACCGGTTTTAAAACCATTTTAGGCCTGGACATTACCTCGGCATCGATGCGGGCAAGTTTGTGCTTTATCACCGCTTTGGTATTGTTGCTGTGCTTTATTGGTTTACGTCATTTAATGAATAAACCTTATGGCCGTGTACTCGGTGCAATTCGTGACAGCGAAAACCGTCTGCAATATTTGGGCTACCGTACCTTGTGGTACAAGCTCTCGGCATGGGTGCTATCTGCGGTGATTGCAGGCATTGCAGGGGCACTGTATGTGCCACAAGCCGGCATTATTAACCCAAGTGAAATGAACCCGGTGAACTCGATTGAAATGGCAGTCTGGGTGGCAGCGGGTGGACGTGGCACGCTGATTGGTCCATTGATTGGGGCAGGCTTAATCAATGGAGTAAAAACCTATTTTACTTCGGCTTATCCTGAAGCATGGCTGTTGATTTTGGGTACGTTATTTATTGTAGTGACCATCTTCCTGCCAAAAGGCATTATTGGTCTGTTTGACCGTTTTAAAAAGGAGCGTAGCGAATGAGCGAGATCCTGCAACCGCATGGTGGTCATGCTTCTGAAGGCTATGGTCGCCCAAAAGAACAAGGCGCGGACTTTACCCATGGCATTGCATTGTATCTGGAAAAAGTCAGTGTCTGGTTTGATGCCTTTCGTGCCCTAAATGATTTATCGCTGTATATCGAAGAAGGGGAATTACGCTGCATCATTGGACCGAACGGGGCGGGGAAAACCACCCTCATGGATGTGATTACCGGAAAAACCCGTCCAACTGAAGGCGCTGCATTTTTCGGGCAAAACTATGACCTAGCCAAAATGAGTACCGAGCAAATTGCTGAAGCAGGCATTGGACGTAAATTCCAAAAACCGACGGTGTTTGAAAATTTCAGCGTCATGGAAAATCTGCTTCTAGCAGCCCCCAAAGACAAGCGCGTGAAAAAGAGTTTCTTTAGCAAACTCGATCCCGATGCCCAAAATGCCCTGGATGAATCACTTGCGCAAATTCGTCTGCAAGAGTTCATTAATAAACCTGCTGGCTTGCTGTCGCATGGTCAAAAGCAATGGTTAGAAATCGGCATGTTGTTGATGCAACGTCCAAAACTGATTTTACTGGATGAACCTGTAGCAGGCATGACCGATGCCGAAACCGAGCGCACGGCGGAGCTGTGTTTAGAACTCAAGAAAAATCACACCCTCGTTGTGGTTGAGCATGACATGAGCTTTATCGATACTATTAGTGAAAAAGTCACGGTATTGGCACAAGGCGCAATTTTAGCAGAAGGCACATTGGCAGAAGTACAAGCCAATGAAGATGTCATTGAAAAGTATTTAGGACGTTAAGGAGACCGTGATGTTAGAAGTCAAAGACGTCAATCAATTTTATGGTGGCAGTCATATTTTACGTGATGTGTCGTTGACTGCACCTGTGGGTGAGTGTTCGGTGGTGCTTGGGCGCAATGGTGTAGGGAAAACCACGCTCCTTAAATGTCTGATGGGTATTTTACCGATTAAATCCGGACAGATTTTGTTGGATGGCAAGGACATTTCGAAACTCAGTCCTGAACAGCGTGTCCGTGCAGGTCTGGCTTATGTGCCCCAAGGTCGAGATATTTTTTCAACGCTGACGGTGGAGGAAAATATCCTCATTGGTATGGCGAAATATAAAGGAGCAAAGACACGCAAAGTGCCTGAGCATCTCTATGAAATTTTCCCTGTCTTGGACGAAATGAAGCATCGCCGTGGGGGAGATTTATCCGGTGGACAGCAGCAGCAGCTTGCCATTGCACGTGCACTTGCTTCTGAACCGCGTGTGCTGATTTTGGATGAACCGACTGAAGGCATTCAACCATCCATTATTAAAGACATTGGCCGGGTCATTCGTAAACTGGCGGATGGTGGTGAGATGGCGATTGTGCTGGTTGAGCAGTTTTATGACTTTGCTGAAGAACTTGCCGATGGTTATACCGTGATGGCACGTGGGCAGGTTGTGGCGCAAGGTGTGGGCAGTGAAATGCCGGAGAAGGGAATTCGGGAGTTGGTGGCGATTTAATGCTTTTAGCTCCTTCTCTTATGGGAGAAGGCGGGGGATGAGGGCTTATCTTTATTTACCTCTCCCTAACCCTCTCCTAGAAGGAGAGGGAAAAAGCCTCCCTGAGCAAGATATAAGCACTGCTTTATATCGAAGCGTAAGAAAGGGAGGTTTGGAGGGATTAGATTTTAAATCTCCTCTTACGAAGCAGAGCTTCTCATCTCTTAAAGAGAGAGGGGAATTTTCTTTTTGGAATAATGGAGGGATTAGATTTCTGTATTTTCATCCCAAAGGAAGTACATACCAAATTGTCCAGTTCTAAATTCACCGCCTATCGCTTTGCCCGTATCAGCCATATTTTCCCTATAATATTTTGAATATTATGTTTGTTATAGGGTAATAAGATATCGCTGAATCAGCAATCACTCAACCTTTAAATACATGCCATCCGCCGAGACATTATGGCCAAAACCGCAAGACATTGGATTGTTGCTATTCACTACAATCTGTTGTCCAATTTGAGCGTTAAACTGAAATTTCAAATCAATTTTGCAATTTTCTACGCTGTAATTGGCCTGAGCTTTATTCAGCGACATACGGGTTAAAAATTCTCCCATATTTGGTCCATAAATCAGACTGCGTAAACCCATATAGAGTCCATTAAACTCAATCTGGTAGGCATTAGAAGCTGGTTTAACTTCCATCGTATTCCACTGACCAAAACCTGCATAGCGGACATATTTTCCTGCAAAATTCTTCGGTTTTTCTGGTGCAGGTAACTGTTTTAGATTGAACTGGCTGGCTTTAGTATTCGGAAAAACGGAAAACCAGGCGCGTGCCCATTGCGGCTTTCCAAGCTTGGCATAACTTAAGCCAACATTATTAAATGCCGTGGTGATATCACGCTCAGAAAAAGCTGTAACGCCGTCTTCTACATTCATCGCACAAAAAGATGACCAAGCGGCTTGTTGCTCAAATTGCGCTATAGCCTTTTGATATTGTTTTTGGTCGTAGAATTTCTTGCCATTATTTGCATAGCTTTGCACTTTGCTACAGCCTGAGCGGAGCTCTTTTTCAAAATCTGAATCAGCAAAAGTGTGCGCGCTTAAACCTAAAAGACCAATAGACAATAGAGATTTATACATGGTGTTATTCAGTATGATTTTGAGCTGAATAAAACATAGCCGCTCGTATAAGTAAATAGAACTTGTGCTTATTAAACTGGATAACAACAAAATATCGTGATGGCCAAGTATTAAAAAGCTGAAAAGGAGTGTCCAGAAAGCAGTTCTGGAATAGCTTTAAACTAAGAATGAATCAAGCTCGATCCAGATTCAGTTGCAAGAGGACCAAATCACGCCATTGCCCAAACTTCTGTCCAACTTGCGGCATATAGGCAGTTTGAACGAAACCCAGTTTTTCATGCAGACGAATCGATGAAGTGTTTTCAGAATCAATCGCCGCGACCATGATATGCAGTTTCTGTACCTGAGCCTGTTCAATTAAATACTGCAATAATTGAGAACCTAAACCTTGCCCTGCATAATCTGGATTTAAAAAGATCGAATGTTCTACCGTCTGTTGAAAGCCCTGAATACTACGAAACTGATCATAACAGGCATAGCCAGCAATGACTTGATTTTGAGTATCTTCAACCACAAAAACCGGGAAATTCTGATTTTTAAGCTGCTTAAACCAGATTTTGAAATAGTTCAAATCAAAGGCCGTTCTGTTCCAGGTCGCAGTACCATAGAGTACTTCCTGATTATAAATCTTGAGGATGGTTTCAAGATCATGTTCGGTCGCAGGTCGAATATCAAAATCAGGCATATTCTTGTTCTGGTAGAGGTGAGCTGAAATCACAGTTTAAAAAAAAGCAGAACCGGAGTTCTGCTTTCGATCATACATCAATTAGAAATGATATTTCACAAGTGCGCTGACATTGTTTTCGTCTTGATTTTTAAGACCAAACTTGTTGTTCCACACTGAATGTTCAACGCCGAGGTATAAACGGGTGTCTGGAGAAATGTGTTTGCCCGCATTCCATTTCCACTGTGTAGTCCAGTTTAACTCGCTTGCTTGAGCGTCTTTTTCAGCAGTTGACCAATCAAGGAAGCCATCTACAAGAAAGTCTTCAGCACCCAGTTTAAATGGCACACCATAGGTAAGCGTCATTTGATAATCGTCTTTATTGCCAAACACTTTTTCATTATTTGCACGATAAAGATTCAAGCTAGCATATTGAAAGTATGGGATATCAAGGTCAAAGCCCACGCCATATAGGAAGTTATCAGCATTATCTGAACCTTCCCACGTTGTTGAAATAAGCACATCTTTCACTGGACCAAAGGCAAGTTTTTGGCCTGTAACTTCGCTTAAGCTTAAACGTGGTGATAACTCAAAGTACGTACTTTTAACATCATCGCCACCGCGCAGACGATCCATAAAGAAGAATATATCTGCATATTTAACTTTTGCAGCATATTCAACAGTTAAAGTAGTTTGCTGATCGTCTACAACTTCATAGTTTTCACCATAAAGACCTGTAACGCTAAAGTCCTGCCAAACTGGTTTTGCTTGAGCAAATACAGCAGTTGAAGCCAATGCACAAAGTGCCGCAAGTTGTGTAAATTTCATTTAAATCTATCCCCCCGAGAAAGCAGAATAAGCATACAGATTAATAAGTAAAAATAAAGTTAAAAGTGATCGCTGACTTAAATATATTTCAGCCTTCATGAGTTGAATGAAGACGATCATCTTCCTCAGTTTTCATTGCCTTTTGCTGATATTTCTCTAAATTATTATTTTTTAAATAAAGTTGAATATGTAGCGTCTTAAAAGACTGAATGTATAACTAGAAATATAAAATCACTTCAATTCAGGATGATGAGTTTAGAAAACCAGTAAAAATAGGGGGAATATACAGATTGTTTAGTAATTAATTTGAGCCTCAGGCTGAATAGCTTTGTTCTGTTTGTGTAATGAGGTTAGTTCTAAAATCTCAAATGACGGTCGTTTTATAAGCCTATTCTCAGCGTCGTAAAATAAGAGTGATCGGTCTTATATTTCAATTGAAAATCATTTTTGCAGTTTATTATTTTCGAATGACGAAAGAGTATTTTTCCCGGTTCTGCAAAAGCAACTAAATAATGATAAAGCATATTATCTCTTCAGAACTGTAAGGCTGACTAGGCGCTGATCTTATAAGAAAAACTATTAGATAAAAGTGAGCTAATTTTCATAAAAAAATACTTTTAATTTCTTTTTTTTTAGGTTTCTTGGTCGAATGTTATTTAAGCGATTTATCGGTCTGGCTTAAAAAACATTTCAAACTAAATTGTGTGAAGAGTTGCGCAATTGCTGTTTGAAGAATCCTGTATTTTTGAGCTGAGTAAGCAGTTGTCACAATGGATTATTCTTTTGCTAAAAAACCAAAATATCACTTGCATATTTCCCAGATACAGCCGATATTCAAGATATAAGGACACGATTCTGCAGACTCAAAAATGTGTTCATCATTCAAAATGGAGGGTGTGATTCCAATCATTTGAAGAAGTGAAATGCGATGCGAAACAGCAAGCTACAAACGTGCCAAGATAAAAAATTTTGCACTCAAAAGTTACAAAGATTGAGGATGGTAATATATGAATATTGAACTTCGTACCGATAACCACATTCAGAATAGTGATCGTTTAATTACTTATGTACGGGAAGAATTAAATCAAGAATTCCAGCGCCACAGCGAACGTATTACCCATTTTTCAGTCCATCTTAGTGATGAAAATGGCGCCAAAGGCGGCGATGACGATATTCGTTGTATGATTGAAGCGCGTCCTGCAGGCTTGAAACCTGTCGTAGTCAATCATCGTGGCCATAATGTCGATACTGCGATCCATGGTGCAATTGACCGACTAAAACGTAGTCTGGAACATGTGATCGAGAAAAAAGACAATGTTCGTCCTGGTGCTCTCGAACTAGCAGACACAGATACTGCGGATATCGAAGAGTAAGCCAAACTGATTTGAAAAAGCCCTGCGGGGCTTTTTTCGTATTAAACAAAAATATAGTTATGAGAAGCACAACAAATCCTGCTTTATTCGGCATAATAGTCGAAAACGAATCAAAGTGAGCTCCATCATGTTAACTGCGCAACAACAGCTTTTTGTGCAAGCACTCGAAGAATTAAATCTGGACCAGGTCAAACAGCTGCTGGCAGATGGACTCAACCCGAATTTTATTGATCATGACAAAGGCCCGGTGATTTCGGTCTGGTCAGATGGCCTGTTTAAATGGTGGGAAGAAGTGTGTGAGCTGTATGAAGCCGGAACACCACTTTCAGAAGAGGAGAAACAGGCACGTTTGGCGGTACATTTACAGATTCTGGAAGAACTGATCCAGGCCAAAGTGAATCTGCATTTGTGGGATGCAGAAGAAATTTATGGTCCACTCTGGGATGCCGCAAGTGCCGCATGCGCGCCAGCTGTACAGCGTTTACTGGATGAAAAAGTCGATCCAAATAGCAAAGATGAAGATGGCATGACTATTTTATCTTCAATTAGTGATCTATTCTTTGATTGTGATTTTGATGAAATCAACTGGTCAGAAGCCTTGGATGAAGAAAAACAGACGCTAGAACTGCTTCGCAAGCATGGCGCAAAAATGACCAAAGAACTCAGTTAAATTTTAATAAAGAGCTCCAACATGACAACATTAAAAACCTTGGGTTTGATTGCACTGGCCGGTTGTAGTGCACAGCTTTTCGCAGCAGATTTTGAATTTGATCGACCAGGTGAGGGTCTGAGTACTGGAATTACGCCAGTCGGAAATGTCGCTTGGGAGCAAGGCTTGCCTACAGCGCATTATAGCAAGTCGGGCGATCAGACCGCGACCACACTCAGTGCAGATATGTTGTTACGTACCGGACTCAGTGATGATCTGGAATTGCGTTTAGGTTGGGCTGGCCCGACCTGGACCCAAGTGAAATCCAATGGCCAGACCGAAGAAGATGATGGTCTGGGCGATGTTAGTATTGGTCTGAAAAAGGCCATTGATTTGGATGATGACAAACTCAGTATGGCTTTGCTGGCCGAAGCCATCATTGCAACAGGCAATGCCGGTTTCACCAATGAAGAAGATATTTACAGCCTAGGTTCTGTCTTGTCGTATCAATATAATGACTTGGTCAGTACCGCATTGACCATGCGTTATGAATGGCAGGACAGCAACTGGGCAGTGTCTGCGATTCCTTCTCTAGGCTACCGCATTACTGATCGCTGGTCAGGTTATTCTGAACTGATTTACCGTAAAGCGGAAAGTGTCGATAATCAATACGCACTCGGTACCGGGGTTATGTATGCCTTAAACGACCGTGTCCAATTGGATGCGAATGTCGGTGTAGATCTGGATGGTGCAGATCGAAGTTACTTCTCAGGCTTAGGTTTCTCTGTGCTGTTCTAAGTTATTCAACTCACAGATGATGAAATACTCGCAGTTCCCGACCTGGGGGAAAATGCTTGCCCTGGTTATTTTGGGAAGCACCTTGTTCAGCAGTCCTGCTCAGGCGGAAACTGCATTGTTGTCTGCCGAGCAGGCTTTTCCTGTGAGCGTGATCTCCACCAGTCAGCAGCAGGCTGAACTGAGTTGGCAGATTCCAGACAACTATTATCTGTATCAGCATAAAATTGAAGTCCGGCAGGGCAACCAACCGGTGTCGTTTGAGTTGCCACCCGCTGAAGATTTGTATGATGATAACTATGGACATACCCAGGTTTATTATCAGCAGTTAAAGTTTCAGATCCCGACTCAAGCGGGGCAATCCTATCAGGTCAGTTGGCAAGGCTGTGCCAAAGACCGGATCTGTTATCCGCCACAAACCATTCAGTTCAAGACCGATTTGTCCGGTCTGGTGCAATTCGAAGCTGCCGGATCAGGAGCAAAGCGTTTACTTGATCTGAATACTTCATCACTGCAACACAATACCCTGTTTAATACAGTGGATTCCTCAGAATCTACAGCAGATGAAATCTCTGCATCAGCCAACACACAAACCGAACCTTATGCAGCACAAGACCAGAAATGGTCAGCCCAGTTGCTTGAGCGCTCTTTGGGCTATGGGCTTTTACTGTTCTTCGGCTTGGGAATTTTACTGGCTTTCACCCCGTGTTCCTTGCCGATGCTGCCAATTCTGACCTCGCTGATCGTACGTGACAGTAAAGGCCTGAAAGCCTGGATGATTGCACTGACTTTTGTCAGCAGTATGGCTACTGTCTATGCGGTACTCGGCTTAATTGCGTCTTCAGCTGGTCTGAACTTCCAGCGCTGGTTGCAGCAACCGGGAACCCTGATCGCATTTAGCATCCTGTTTGTCCTGTTTGCCCTGAATCTGTTTGGCCTGTTTGAAATCAAACTGCCGCAACGTCTGGTTCATCGTCTGGACCGGGCGCAGGCCATGCAGCAGGGAGGGAGTCTGGTCAGTGCCGGTGTCATGGGCATGATCTCGGCACTTCTGGTAGGACCATGCATGACCGCACCACTGGCAGGTGCATTGTTATTTATTTCCCAGACGCAAAGTCAGTGGCAGGGCGCTCTGTTGCTGTTTACTCTGGGTTTTGGGATGGGCACGCCTTTATTACTGGCCAGTATTCTGGGTGCACGGATTCTGCCTAAAGCCGGGCACTGGATGAATCAGATTAAAGTGCTCTTTGCCTTTATCATGCTGGCATTGGCCCTGTATTTTATTCGGCCGCTAATTTCAGAAGCCGCTTTACAATGGTTATCCTTAGCTTTGGGTATGACCTTCGTAGCCTATGTGCTGTTCCGGATTTTCTGGCATCGCACGAGTCTAAGATGGCTGTATATCCTGTGTCTGGTACTGGCTGTACCTTATATTGCTTATAGCCAATATCAGCATAGTCAGCGGTTTTTTGTGGAGCAGGTGAGTACAGAAGTCAACTGGCATGTGGCACGTAGTGCAGCAGAATTTCAGCAGATTTTGAACAAGGCACCACAAGGGCAAAAGATCATTATTGATGTCTACGCCGACTGGTGTGTCGCCTGTCAGCCGATCGAACATCGTATTTTAAAATCTGCAGCGGTGCAGCAGGCGCTTGCGCCATATTTCCTGATCAAGCTGGATTTAAGCCAATATAATGCCTCTCATCAAGCACTGTTAAACCAATGGGAAATTCTGGGACCGCCAACGTATTTATTCTTGAATGCGCAGCAGCAGGAAATTCGTGGCTTGCGTTTGACCGGTGCCTTTAGCGAGGGAGAATTGCTGGCACAACTGCAAGCGCTGGCTCAAAGTGAAAATCCATAATCTAGTCTTAAAAAGCTGAACCCGTTTAAGAGACCTGCATCTGTGCTGGCACCGGTTCAGCATAGGCTTTGACCAGATTACGCCCACCGGCTTTAGCCTGATAAAGCGCCTGATCGGCCTGACTCAATAACTGCTGCGGGCGTAATTCCGCGCTAGAAATGGCAATCCCGAAACTGGCGGTCACCGGAATCAGCTCACCCTCATCACTGAAAATCTGCAATTGCTGAATGGCGATGCGACAGCGTTCAGCCACTTGCTCGGCTTTTTCCAGACTGGTATTTTTAAGCACCAAAATAAATTCTTCCCCGCCAAAACGGCCGACCACATCACTTTCGCGCAATTGCTGGTTCAGTACAGCACTCACTTCAACTAAGGTTTCATCGCCCTTATGATGGCCATAGTGATCATTAATTTTCTTGAAATGATCCAGATCTAATAGCACTAAAGCATAATTGGGAGTGGCTGCGGCATTCAGTTTATCCAGACATTGGTTGATACTACGGCGGTTAAACAGGTTGGTGAGCGGATCAATCTGACTCAGCTGTTTGATCAGCTGCTCGCGATGACGCCATTGACTGAGCAGAATCTCGAATAACACCATGCAGACGGCCAGAATTGGCAAAATGAAATACAGCATCGATAACAGCCAGAAACCATTATAAAAAAGCTTGTCATCGATATTAAATAGCGGTGAATAAGGCAATTGATGACTGAAACTTAAATAGGCGCATCCGCCCAGAAAAATGGAGGCAGGAATCAGCATGCTATAGACCAGCGTGCGATGAAACAGCACCAGTCCCACCATAATTAAACAGACATAGGAGGTCGTGGCCACAGGGCTGATCACCCCGACGACATAGGCGTCACGACACAACGAGATAACAAAAGTACCCACTGCCATATAAGGCAGATAACGTTCAATCAGCTGATTCCCCTGAAATTTATAACAGGGAAAAATCAGGAGAAATAGAATTACCAGAAAGCTGCTGTTCAGAGTAATTTGTGTATAGACCCGTTCTAGATGAACATATTGCCAATATTCGGGATTTAATAACACGAAAATATCCCAGCCGAGCCAGGTCAGATGTACTCCGCATCCCAAGGTCAGCATCAGGATGCATTTCTTCAGGATGCGCCAGTTCATCACGACTTCATCTTCGACCAGATATTTCTTGATTCTGTGTCTTAGCACTTTTTCTAATACAGGCGATATTCGCTTCATGGTCCCGGTCTGACTTTAATTGTTATGGCAGATTTTTTAAGACTTATTGGATATTTATAGCTTTATTTACACAAGATAACATAAGTTTGAATGCTTGATAAACAACAATATTTAAAACATTTTTGTGATTTAGTTGATATCTGATCTGCTCATTCTTTGCCGATAGCGTAAGTGATCTAGGCTATGCCAAAGGGTTCTCATCAAAATTAAAGAGGTTAAGAGGTATACAGTTTTGTTCTAAATTCAGGATGATGTGTTTTATTTGTGCTAATTATTTCAATATGGTCAATCGTTAAAATGGCTGCATTGTTAGAAACAACCAAAGATAAAGAGCGAAGCCATGAAAGTTTTACAGATTGATTCCAGTATTTTAGGAGATGCTTCTATTTCGCGTCAGTTAACTCAGGCCGTGGTGGAACAATTGCAGCAAAAATATGCTGAGGCCATTGAGGTTGAATATCTGGATCTGGCAGCACAGCCTATTCCCCATCTTACCGCCGAAATTTTAATGGGCCAGAATGCAGAACAGACGGCATTGGGCGAGGAAATTTTAGAACAATATTTGCAGGCGGATGTCGTGGTGATTGGTGCAGCGATGTATAACTTCGGTTTGCCATCGACCCTGAAAGCCTGGATTGACCGGATCTGTGTCGCGGGACGCACCTTTAAATATACCGAACAAGGTCCTGTGGGTCTGGCGGGCAATAAAAAAGTGTATATCGCCAGCAGCCGTGGTGGTGTGTATGGTGAGCAAAGCCCGGCTGATTTTCAGGAGGCTTTCTTGAAAACCGTATTTAACTTTACTGGCGTGAATGATATTGAAGTGATTCGTGCTGAAGGGGTGAACATGGGAGAAGCGGTTAAAGCCCAAGCGCTACAAACTGCATTGCAGCAGGTTCAGGCCATTTAAAACCTAAAACCTCTTTTCAAAGGGTCAGCTACGGCTGACCCTTTTTATATGCTAAATCATGCTTAATCCCGATCCAGACGATGGGCAAATTCTGCAAGATCGGTCAGCGCCTGTTTGGCTTCATCGAACCAGGCGCTGAACATCTGGAAGTTGTGCCACATGCCGGTATACAGTTTAAATTCGACCTCGACACCTGCCTGCTCCGCTTTTTCTTTAAAACGGCTAGCATCATCCAGCAGAATTTCCTTGGAACCCACCTGAATATGAATCGGTGGCAAACCAGTTAAATCGGCGAAAAAGGGAGAAACTTCCGGATCACCCCGATCAATCGAACGCGGCACATAATATTCAATCCCAGTTTGAACTGTTTCCAGAGACAGCAGGGCGTCATGCTTCTGGTTATAACGTAAAGATTCACTGGTCAACGTTAAATCCAGCAGTGGAGATAGCAAAATCAGACCGCTGACCTGTGGCAGACTTTCCTGCTGTATTTTGAGTGCCAGCGCCAAGGCCAGATTGGCACCGCAAGAATCGCCAGACAGAATGATATCTTTGGCTTGAACACCTTGATCCAGCAGCAGATTATAGACATCAAACAAGGCTTCCAAGGCTTCTGGATAGGCAGATTCGGGTGATAGCGGATAATCGACATGCAGTACCTGCATCTGGGTTCGAGCCGCAATTTGAGTCATAAAGGCACGATGGGTATTTAAAGAACCTAAGTAAAATGCGCCGCCATGAATATGAAAAATCAGCTGGGTCGATTCCTGCTGCGGCTTAATTTCTTCCGCGCGCAGTCCGGCCAGTCGGAGCGAGCGAATCTGTACCGTTTTATCCTGAGGGAAAAGTTTGCACATCTGTTCCAGTGCAATGCGCATCGAACTCGGTGGAAGAGTGAATCTGCTCGGGGCACGAATGGCCGTTTTTAAAAAGCTTTCTGTAATTAATTGTTTCGTTAGCGGGCTTATCTTCATCTTCCTTCCATCTTTTTGTGCTTTTATTGATCGTATAGATTATTTACCAACCATATTTACAAGGTTACACTAAATAGTCACACCTAAAAATTGAAAAATTGTTGTGACTTTTTAATACTACATGGGTCTATTTTCAGACTAAGGAAATGAAGAAAAATGAAAAAAATAGCGCTTACGTTAGGACTACTAGGCTTATCTGCACTGGCTAATGCCGCGGATCCTTTAAATGGTACGGTATGGAAAACCATTGATGATAAAACCAAGCAGCCTAAGGCCATGGTTAAATTCACTGAACAAAAGAACGGCACTTTGTCAGCCAGTATTCAGTCTGTGTTAACTCCCGGTGAAGAAAATGCCTGCAAGAAATGTGAAGGTCCATATCACAACAAATCTCTGAAAGGCTTGACCATTGTTAAAGGTCTGAAAAATGCTGGTGGTACCAGTTATGACAGCGGTTCGATCCTAGATCCGCAATCTGGTAAAACTTATAAGTTGAAAGGTCAGCTGGCAGACGGTGGCAAGAAACTTGAACTGCGTGGTTTCATCGGCGTAGCGGCATTGGGTCGTAACCAGACCTGGATTCGTGCCAACTAATTTATTTTAAGCAGATATACAAAAGCCTGACCGATGTCAGGCTTTTTTATGAAAATTATTTAGGGCAAGAGATTAGTGATTCAAGCCACGATAAACCGTTTCATCAAAACCGGCAATAAATCCTGTAGAGGTTGCCAGTATTGGACGTTTGATTAAACTGGTATGGGTGGTTAATGCATTAATTAAGGCATCTTCACTCGACAGGGCGGTCTGTTGCTCTTCTTCACCGAGTTTACGCCAAGTGGTGCCTTTCTTATTCAGGACCACGTCCTGACCCAAGGCATCCAGCCAAATTTTAACTGTTTCAGCATCTATGCCCTGTTTTTTATAGTCATGAAATTCATAACTCAGACCTTGCTCCGTCAGCAGATCAAAGGCTTTTTTCATCGAACTGCAATTTTTAATTCCGTAAATTTTTAACATAGCTGCCATCTAAAAAATTTAAATCATGAACTAGCTTAACCAAATTGGCAGCAGCAGACCATGCAAAAGCAAATGAAAAAGGAAAAAACTTTAAATAGCAGAAAAGTCATGTCATTAAAATGACATCAAGCAGCTTTAATATGAGCAGCAAGAAAAAGAACAATCCAAATAATAAGAAAAATAAAAATTTGGGAATGATAGAAATAGAAAACCCGCATTTAATCATCCTGATCATGCGGGTCTCAATCCAACGTCCAATGTCACATCCATGCAAAACAAGCTAAATCTATAGTCTGTTTTATTTTCGTCCTACGGCGTCCTGTCCTTATGTTGTCGTCCTGACATGTCCTTGTGCCGTAGCGCTATAATGCTATGTTATTACATTGAGATAAACCCAAAAAATACGTCATGTCATGTAAGAAATAAGCCTTAATTGAGTGAACATCTGTTCACTCAATTAAATAGTGAAGATTATAATTTATAGTCGATAATCACTGGGGCATGGTCGCTAAACCATTGTTCTTTATAGACCCAAGCATTAACGGTGCGCTCTTTCCAGTCCGGAGAACAGGCATGATAATCAATCCGCCAACCAACGTTCTTGGCGCGTGCTTGTCCACGGTTTGACCACCATGAGTATAATTCGGCTTCTTTGCGGACTTCACGGAAAGTATCGACATAACCGAGCTCATCATAAATATGATCCAGCCAGGCACGTTCATGCGTTAAACAGCCCGAGGCTTTCTGGTTGCCCGACCAGTTTTTAATATCAATACGTTTATGCACGATATTATAGTCACCACAGACAATCACCGATTTATTTTCATCGCGCCACTGTTTCAGGATTTTTGCGTATTCTTCCAGAAAGTGATCTTTACGCGCTTGTGCTTCATCGCCTGATGAACCCGAAGGCAGATACAGGGAACAGATCTGTACAGTTTGTTCTAGACCCAAGTTAAATTCAGCGGCAATAAAACGGCCTTGTGAATCGGCCAGTTCAAAACCCAAGCCATCGGTCAGAGACACAAAAGGCAGACGGCTATAAATGGCAGTACCGGCATAACCCGGACGCTCGGCAGGAAACAGGTGCGTGTACCAGCCTTCAGGCTTGAATTTATCGGTCCACTGCGCATGCGTGATCCGGCTTTCCTGCATGCAAATCACGTCGGCATCCGACTGTTCCATCCATTCTAATAGACCTTTGGTGACAGATGAGCGTAAGCCGTTGACATTAATTGAAACGACGCGAAGAATTTTTTGATCACCTGGATAGCTACTCTTTGGTATCATGCGCAAGTCTTACCTTAATTAATGGATTTAGGAGCACCTCATGTCAACGCCAGCTCAGTTTAACCCACAAGCTTTTATCGAACTCGCATTATCACGCGGTGTGCTTAAATTTGGTGAGTTTACTTTAAAATCGGGACGTGTGAGTCCCTATTTTTTTAATGCGGGTCTGTTGAATGATGGTGAAGCCTTGACACTGCTGGCTTCTGGCTATGCTGCAAAACTGATTAAATGTGACCATATTGAAGTGATTTTTGGACCTGCCTATAAAGGCATTCCTTTTGTGGCAGCAACTGCTGTGGCTCTGTCGCAAAATCATGGGGTAAGTGTGCCGTGGGGTTTTAATCGCAAGGAAGCCAAAGACCATGGCGAGGGTGGCGTATTGGTCGGTGCTTCTGTAGAAGGTAAAAAAGTCTGGATCATTGATGATGTGATTACCGCAGGCACAGCGATTCGTGAAGTCGTCACCATCCTGAAAAATGCCGGTGCGCAGATTGCGGGTGTGCTAGTTGCATTAGACCGTCAGGAAAAAGGTCAGGGCGAACTGTCTGCGATTCAGGAAGTGCAACAAGAGCTTGAGATTCCTGTACATGCCTTAATTACCATGAAAGATTTAATGGACTATCTGGAAGCGAAAGGCGACCTAGCAGCTTTGGCGAAAATGGAAGATTACCGTGTTAAATATGGGATCTAAGCCTAGATTGGCATAGAAAAGGAAGCTTGAGCTTCCTTTTTTTGTAGATGTTCAATTTGCTAAACATTTGAAATTTATTATCTCTGTCTATTCTTGTAAGCATTGGCTTACATCAATTCCAGCACTTTGCGGCTGTTTTGAATAGTGGAAATTTCCTATGATAGCTTTAACAGGAACAGGAGGTTCCACACAAGAATAACAATAGATAAATACAAGGAAAGTAAGGTACGACAGGATTTATACCAAGCGAACCCATACGGAAGGCCCCTGGCAGGATGCTAGGGGGTTTTTCATTTTTATCTTTTATAAAGTCTAACTGAGCAGCAGTGATTCAGAAACATGATTCTTAAAAATTCACTTTTGATGAGCTAAACAGACAATCAGAAAACCTTTCACCAAAATTATGAATCTTCAGTGCTAAAAAAAGCACCTGAAGGTGCTTTTTCTTATTGCTGGGCTAAATTATAGCGCAACGATATTGATCGCATTTGGACCTTTTTGACCATCAACCACGCTAAAAGAAACGCGTTGACCTTCAAACAAAGTTTTGAAACCAGAACTGCTGATTTCTTTGAAATGAGCAAAAACGTCAGGACCTGATTCTTGTTGAATAAAACCAAAACCTTTAGTTTCGTTAAACCATTTTACTGTACCGGTAACTGTAGTAGACATAATATAACCTGTTAAATTTTAATAATTTTAGTCATGCAAATGACTATGGATAACTTGGAAAAACAACAAGAATTGAAATAAAGATCTGAAAAAACTGAGGATTATAAATAATACTGCGGCACTTAAAGAAGCTTAACTAAACAACGCTTTTTTCTAGTTAAAGACAGCATAGCCTAAATCAGAAAATATTCAAGTTTTTTATATTTATTATTTATTTTTCTTATAAAAGTGGCTCCATTCTTGTTTTTTAAAGAATTTCAAGCTGTTTGCTTGAGCTTTATCGGTTGTATTTAAGCTTTAACCAAGCTAAACAATAAATACACGTTGTGTTTGTGTTACTTTATGTTAATCAAAATCGTTCAGTACCCAGCAAGATTTTACTAAGTCAGTGTATTTTATAACTTTGGGTAAATTAGTATTTGTAGTTTTAAGATAGTTATCGTCATTGTTTGTGTATAAAAATCCACCTATATTAAAATTCAATTGGAAAAATTAACTATAAGAATTTCTTGATTTTAATTTAAAACCAAATACGAGTGAGTCTCATGGATTACTGGAACAGTGTGTTACTTATATCCATCATCACCATGGTTGGACTGGCCATGATCATCCTGTTTGTCGGATGTAAAATGTGGAAGAACTTGGTGGTTACTTTACTGATTGCCACCTTGATTGGATTTCTGATTGTATTTGTGATCAATTTTATTTTTGGCGATCGTCTTCAATTTCTATGGGGTGCCCCTGAGACTGGTGATAGTAATTTTATGCTGGAAATGGGGCTGCTGAGCCTGTTAATTGGCGGTGTGAGTACCTTTATCATTATGTTAGGCACTTTGGTTGCTAAAAGTAACAGTGGAAATCAAGGCGATGAAGACTAGTTTTTCGCAAAATAACAAGTCTCTTAATGAGCGGGAAAGTGCAGAAAAACATCGCATGTACAGTTCATAGGCTTAAAAAATCTTTCTCAGCCAAATGTATAGTGCCATAGCGCTACGGGGCATAAATGGAGCTTCATATCCCGTAGCTGCATAATTTTCTGTATCAAAAATTTAGAACATCATTCTTAGACCTGCACCATAGATCCAGCCTTTTTCAGAATCAGAGCTTTGCTGCCAGGCTGTCTGTTTGTTGCCTTTACTATATTCATAACCCACTTCCAGATAAGGCATGAGCTTTTTGCTCAGTTCATAGCGTGTTTCCAGGCCCAAGGTGGCATGACTAAGGCCGGTTTTTTTCGCATTCGCTGCCTGATCATTCAGGATGACATCCAGTTCGACAAAGGGTTGCATAATCAGTTTCTGAGTCAGTAACAGGTCACGCTCTGTTTCCAGTTTTAATCCGACAAAGTCATCTTCACCGACATAGACATGAGCATCCGTTTCGAAAAAGTAGGGGGCCAGGCCATGCAGGCCAAATACTGCATCGAAGCGCTCGTTCTGCTGGTTTGTAGAAGGCTCGGCTAAATTTTCCTGCCGATAGCGCACCCCGGTCTGCACATCCCAGAAATCACAAATATTTCGGCTATACAGCACGTTGGCATCATATTCGGCCGGATGGGATTCCTGTTTGTCGGCTTCTAACTTGAGGAAGATTTTATTTTCATCCGTGCCAATTCTGGCTTGGTTCTTGGACTTGAATGCCCCATTTCCCTCTGAACTATGCTGCCATTTCTGGTCCAGAATGATCTGGCTATAAATCTGTGCGCCATGTTCTTTACGGTGGTCATGTTGGCTGGCAGAACTGACTGAATTTTGTGGTGTGCTCAGCGCCTGCTGTTGATGTGATAACTTTGGTGGTTGATAGGATGAGGCATCTGCTGTTCCAGTATGCTGTGCGTGGTTATCAGCCATGTTTTGCATGGCATGATGCCCGCTATGATGCTGATGTTCATTATGACTCGTATGCTCGCTAGAAGCTGCCGCAAAAATACTCAGACTGCTTAGGGTAAGCGCACTGCTGAGCACCGACTTTACCAAAAGATTAGTGATGTGCATGGCTTTCTCCTTGAGCAGCTGCTGGCTTTGACGGTATTTTTTGTGAAGAAGGGTGAGATGCTTGATCTTCGTCAACCTTTGCCACAATCAGCTTGTTCATCATGCCGGCACTCATGTGATAGAGCAGATGGCAGTGAATCGCCCATTCGCCCAGTTCATCAGCCGTGAGCAGGGTAGTCACCGTTTTCCCGGGCGGCACAATCACAGTGTGTTTATTTGGCATATTTGCAGCAGACTGACCATTTTCCAGCTGCATAAACATGCCATGCAAATGCATCGGATGGGCCATCATGCTGTCATTGATAAATTTCAGCCGGATCCGCTCGCCATATTTCACCTGAAGTGGTTCGGCATCACTGAATTTTTTACCGTCAACGGTCCAGATGTAGCGCTCCATGGTTCCACCCAGACGAATCACCAGTTCACGTTCTGCTGCGCGGGTATCAGGTTGCGGTGTCAGAGCTTTGAGGTCTTGATATTGCAAGGCTTTGTGCCCTGCAGGCGTAGACATATTGGCCCAGCCCTCAACAGGCTGATGAGGCTGATTGGTTCCAGACATGGCATTATGACTTGCATGCATGTCGTGCTGGGCATGCTCATCATGTTTAGGCGTACCAGTTGCAGATTGAGTGGTCTGACTGCTGTGTGTGTCATGTGACATGTCATGTTGTTCGCCATGTCCCATATCTTCCATGGTCAATAAGGCACGAGGGCGCGGTGTTGGTAATTGAACCGGAGCCGGGGCTTTACTTGAATCAGTTGCCTGATGCAGACTGCCAATGGCAAAGCCTGAGCGGTCGATCGATTCCGCTTCAATCTGGTAATGCGCTGCAGTGGGTTCCACAATCACATCATAGGTTTCAGCAGTTCCGATACGGAATTCATCTACATTGACCGGCTGCACCGGTTGTCCATCGGCACTGACCACGGTCATTTTCAGCTGGGGAATACGCACATCGAAAAACGACATGGCAGAAGCATTGATGAAACGCAGGCGGACTTTTTCATTGGGCTGGAACTGGCCACTCCAGTTTTGTTGCGGCGTTTTTCCATTGACCAGAAAGGTATAACCGGTAACATCAGATAGGTCGGTTTTCAGCATACGCATCTGGTTCCACATCTTGCGGTCTGACCAGGTGGCCTTCAGGCCATCACGTTTCACCTGCTGGAGTACATCGCCCAAGGTTTCACGCTGGTTCTGATAATATTCGGCCGATTTTTTTAAATTGTTCTGAATCTGCTGGCCGCTTTGTTCGTGAAAATCTGACAGCATCACCACATAATCCCGCTCGGTTTGTTCATGTGCAGGTAGCAATGTCTGGGCTTTGGGGCGAATCACCAAGGCGCCATAGAGGCCGTCCTGTTCCTGACCTTTGGAATGTGCGTGATACCAGTAGGTGCCGTTTTGACGAACCTTGAAGCGATAAGTAAAAGACTGTTTCGGTTTGATCCCCTGAAAACCGTTAAATCCGGGGACACCATCCATCAGCCCGGGCAGGAGGAGGCCATGCCAGTGCAGCGAGGTATCCTGATTGTTCAGGTTGTTTTGTACATGAATGACTGCATCATCACCTTCTTCAAATTCCAACAAGGGTGCAGGGAATTTTCCGTTTACAGTGATTCGCTTGACCGTCTTTCCGGTGAGATTGATCGGGCTTTCATCAATGACCAGATGATATTCTTTTACGGCTGCAAACAGGGCAGACGACGAGATGAGACCGAAGCCCAGACACAGGCTTTGACTGATTTTAAGCAACATAACTTAATCCTTAATGAATAAAAAAAATTAAAAATTCAGGATCAAGCTTTGGGTGGGCGTAAGATTTCTTGCCAGTAACCGGCAAGGTGCTTGGCATGGTAAGCAGGGAGGAAGGTTTTTTCCGGATAACCGTGATCAGGCACACTTAACTCGGGCGTTGTAATGGGCAGGCTGGTGACCAGGTTCTGGCAGGCCATAGTGCCACAATCCAGACAGTCTGATGACTGCTGGGTGCTGTCACTGACACAGTTCGGCTGAATCAGTTCCTGATCTTGATGATGATCAGTCTTATGCAGCGAGTGAGAAGCAGAGGGTTTTGTCATTTCCAGACAATGAGGATTCGTTTTTTCAGACGGCATAACCAGATGCATGGTGTTTGCAGATGCGACAGACACACTGCTCCAGCCTATGGCAAAACCACAAGCATCACCAACCAGATCTGTTTGACGAGCCGTATGAGCAAAAGTACACCCTGAAAAAATGCGCTGCATGTTTGAGCAATAAAAGCATAAACGCAGTAACCCAAATTAGCAAATTCTGGACAAGATTATTTTTTAGGTCACCTACATACTACTTTTTTCATAGGTTCAGGTTTCAGTTTCGCACTTTTCGCATTTTTTACAGTCTAGCAGCATCCCGAGTTTTTCTTTACGTCCTTGCTCGGTCATCACCCATGGGCGATTTTGCCAGGGCGGGGTATGTCGCACATGCTGGCCATGTCCGCAGGCCAGTTCTGCAACCCAATGCTGTTCCTCATCCAGGTGAAAACCGATAATGGCCTGTTGCATGGCATACCTCCCTTGAGCTCAAATTGCCTGAGCATCTATCTAAAAACCTATACAAAATAAGTCATGCAAAATCACCATAAACAAAAGAATCCACACAAGCTATACTCCTTGCCAAGTCATTTTTTGAAAAAGAGCAGAGACACATGCGCGTACTTGTTGTGATGGATCCCATTGAAAATGTAAACCTGAAGAAAGACTCGACCATGGCCATGCTGTGGGCAGCAGCCCGTCGCGGGCATGAACTCGGTTATGCATTGCAGCAAGATTTATATATCGATCAGGGCAAGGCCTTTGGTCTGATCGCGCCGTTACAGGTATTTGAAGACTACGACCATTATTATGAACTCGGTGAAAAACGCAAAGAGTCGATCGCTGCTTATGACGTTGTCTTGATGCGTAAAGATCCGCCTTTTGATATGAACTTTGTCTATACCACTTATATTCTGGAGCAGGCAGAGCGCGAAGGGGCATGGATCATCAACAAACCGCAAAGCCTGCGTGACTGTAATGAAAAACTGTTCGCGACCCAGTTCCCGCATCTGCAAGTTCCGACCTTGGTGACTTCGCAGCAAAGCCTGATCCGTGAATTTCTCAAAGAACAGGTCGATGTGATTGTAAAACCTCTAGATGGTATGGGCGGCACCGGGA
The DNA here is from genome assembly GCF_001878775.1 of Acinetobacter sp. AR2-3. Lineage (NCBI taxonomy): Bacteria > Pseudomonadati > Pseudomonadota > Gammaproteobacteria > Moraxellales > Moraxellaceae > Acinetobacter > Acinetobacter sp. AR2-3. Next base: position 88,040 of record NZ_MJIQ01000021.1, on the reverse strand, counting down.
TTTTCCGCCTGTATCAGGATGGCATCAACATCGGTTCAACCATTGAAATGCTGACCAATAATGGTACCCAGCCGATTATGGCGCAGCGTTATATTCCGGAAATTGTCGAAGGCGATAAACGCATCCTGATGATTAATGGTGAGCCAGTGCCGTATTGTCTGGCCCGTATTCCACAAAATGGTGAAGTGCGTGGTAATCTGGCCGCGGGTGGCCTAGGTGAGGCACGCCCCCTGACTGAAAATGACAAAGCCATTGCAGCAAAAGTAGGGCCGTATCTCAGAGAAAAAGGTCTGGTCTTTGTAGGGCTGGATGTGATCGGAAATTATGTTACTGAAATTAATGTAACCAGTCCAACCTGTATCCGTGAAATTGACACCCAGTTTGGCACCTCGATTGCAGATGATCTGTTTGCCGTGCTGGAAGCGGGGCAGGCCAATCAGGTTTAAAAGCAAAATCAGGTGAAAAAAGAGTCTGCTTGCAGGCTCTTTTTTATTTTTTCATTGGGGATAGCGCTTAAATAAAAATGCCGTCATTACCATACCCAGCATCGAAAGGCAGACGGTGATAATGGCAAGATTGGCCCAGTATTGAGTGGCAGATATCAGCGCAGCGCTCAGGGTCGGTATAAAAAACTGTGCGCAGGCTGAAATTTGTAAAACCAGACCCACACTGGCCGCTGCTGCATAGGCACGTGGTGCATAGTGCAGGGTAATCGCAAAAACAGTGGTTGGGATCATCCCGCCAATCAGTGAAAACAGCACGGCACTGACAACCTGCAATTCAAATGAGAGCCAGGAATTTGCAGCAAATACCAAGCAACTGCTGCAGAGCATTGCCACAAATCCGGTACTCAATAAGGTGTGCGGTCTATAACCCTGTTGTAGCAACATACCTGCGCCAAAAGTGCCCCCCAGATGGGCCAGAACGACCATCGAGACCAGCATCCCTGCACGTTTTAAGTCCAGCCCCTGTTCGACATACAGTGTAGGCAGGAAGCCCGTGACAGTGATCCATTGACTGCTATAACAGGCAAAAATAATCGCCAGACAGATAATCGGTGGGTGGGTCAGGGTAATTTTAACAATCTGCCAGAATGAGGTGTTTTCCGTAGCTGCCTGGAAAGAATCTAGCTGTGTTACCAGGACAGGTTCAATATTTAAATATTGTTTGATCATGCCAGCAATAACCAGGCACAGGCAGCCCAAAATGGCCCAGATCGTTTGCCAGTCCAGATATTCAAGCAGGAGAGGAATCGTTAATACGGCCAGACTGACACCGATGCCCATATAGGAACTCCAGAGTCCCATCTTGAAATTCAGTGTTTCAGCGCGGCTGGTACGTTTTAAAATGGCTGGCGCACACAAGGAGATGGTTAAAAATCCGATTCCTTCCATAAAACGCAATACATATAAAGTGGCAGGCTGCGTAATCCAAAGCCCGGCAAGACTGCTTAGCCCTAAAATGATTAAGGCCATGATCAGGCAGCGCTTTAATCCCATTTTTTCCGAGAAGGCGCCAATGCATAGCGCAAACAGCATTCCGGCAGCCTGCACCAATGCTAATGAAAAACCAGCCTGAGTAAAACTCAGGTTTAAATCCTGCTGCAACACAGGAATCACGGCCGAAAGTTTGCCGACATGGATCGCAGCCAGATAACCGGCCAAGATAATCCATACATCACGACATGAGATTTTTGACATCTATCCGAACTGAGTCCATTTAAAGCATCTGCTTGTACATCAAGCATCATTCATATATAGATATGAATAGCATGAAACTTTTATAAAATTGATAGGATTTAAGCCTAAGATTATCGGCCAATGATAAGAGAGGAGGTGAACGGGAGAAAACGGAAGACCGCTGTAAATAAAGCGCTCTTCGTGGCAAAGTTATTGATAATATAATGAGAAAACTATTTAAAATTGATATGATATGTCACTTAAGTCGAAGGAAAAGTGCAGACCTTATAAATAAAACGAGTCTAAACTTGAAGTTTGCGTGAAAAAAACAATTAAAGCCTTGTTGAAATAAAGTAAATAAACTTTCATGGCCTGAGGTTTGTGATTACAATTGATTACTTAAATCAGATTTCCTGCTCCATTTTTTGAATTGAAGAATTAAACCGTGACCGAAGCTCAGCAAAAACAGCCTAAACATGTCATGATGATGGCCGCAGGTACAGGTGGACATGTGTTTCCAGCGTTAGCTGTTGCCAAAGATTTACAACAAAAAGGTATACAGGTTTCATGGTTGGCCACGCCCGTAGGCATGGAAAACCGCCTGTTAAAAAACCAGAATATTCCCATTTATCAGATTGATATTCAGGGTGTGCGTGGCAATGGTTTTGTGCGTAAAGCCTTGGCGCCTTTTAAAATTATGAAAGCCACCTTAAGTGCCATGAAATTCATGAAACAGCTTCAGGTCGATGCCGTGGCAGGCTTTGGCGGTTATGTGGCAGGCCCGGGTGGTTTGGCCGCACGTATCTTAGGCATTCCGGTGCTGATTCATGAACAGAATGCAGTTGCTGGTTTTACCAATACTCAATTGTCGCGTGTGGCAAAGACCGTGTGTCAGGCGTTCCCGAATACTTTTCCGGCCCAAGAAAAAGTCGTGACTACAGGTAATCCGGTACGACAAGAAATTAGCGAAATTTTAAATCCGTCCTGGCGTTATCAGGAGCGTGACAAGGCAGGACTGCCCTTACGTATTCTGATTGTTGGCGGATCTTTGGGGGCGCAAGCCTTAAATGAACGGGTTCCGGAAGCTTTAAAGCAACTCAATGTGCCATTAAGCGTCTATCATCAGTGTGGGCAAAACCATGCTGAGGCGACACGGGCACGTTATGAAAATGCACCAGCCAGTCTGCAAGTAGAAGTACAGCCTTTTATTGAAGATATGGCCAAAGCCTATTCTAATGCCGATCTGGTGATTTGCCGTGCCGGAGCTTTGACTGTAACTGAAATTGCCACTGCCGGCGTAGCTGCGATTTTTGTGCCGCTTCCAAGTGCGGTGGATGATCACCAGACGGCCAATGCCGGTTTCCTGGCCAATATCAATGCGGCAAAGATTTGCCCGCAGGCCACGATGACCCCGGAAAGTTTAAAAACATTATTAGAGCCGATGCTGAATCGCCAGCTGTTAATGGAAATGGCAGTTAAAGCACGCCGACAGGCTCAACCCGATGCGACTCAACATGTGGTCCGTTTAATTCAAGAATTGTAATCCGAGTAAACTATGTCTCCAACAACCCCAGCTGAACAAGCGAAAAAGTTAATTAAAGTGCCGGAAATGCGCCGTATCAAACACATTCATTTTGTGGGGATCGGTGGTGCAGGCATGTGTGGTATTGCGGAAGTGCTGAAAAACCAAGGCTATAAAGTTTCCGGTTCAGATATCAAGGCATCCAATACCACCGCACAGCTGGAAGCGAATGGCATTAAAGTCTATATCGGACATACTGCAAATAATATTAAGGGCGCCAACGTGATCGTGGTCTCTACCGCGATTGATAAAGAAAATCCGGAAATTAAAACCGCGATTGAAAACCGTATTCCTGTGGTTCGCCGTGCGGAAATGCTGGGTGAGCTGATGCGTTACCGTCATGGTATTGCCGTTGCCGGCACGCATGGCAAGACCACCACCACCAGTCTGATCACCTGTATGCTGGCTGAAGAAAACATGGATCCAACCTATGTGATCGGTGGTTTGCTGAACCGTACCGGTATGAACGCAGCCTTGGGCGCCAGCCGTTATATCGTGGCCGAAGCCGATGAGTCAGATGCTTCTTTCCTGCACCTAGAACCGATGGCTGCCGTGGTGACCAATATTGATGCCGATCATATGGATACCTATGGCGGTAGCTTCGATGTCCTGAAAGATACCTTTATCCAGTTCCTGCAAAAACTGCCATTTTACGGCTTGGCTGTAGTCTGTGGTGATGATGCCAATATCCGTGAAATTATGCCGCGGATTGCACGCCCGTTACTGACTTATGGTTTCAATGAAGACAATGACATCCGTGCAGTAGATGTTGATCAAGATGGCATGCAAACCCACTTTACCGTATTACGTAAAGAGCGTGAGCCATTGCGTGTAACGGTCAATCAACCAGGTTTGCATAATGTGCTGAATGCCTTGGCTGCGATTGGTATAGCAACCGATGAAGGCGTGTCTGACGCTTCAATCTGCCGTGCACTGGAAGGTTTCAGTGGTGTGGGGCGTCGCTTTGAGGTTCAGGGTGAGTTTGCGATTGAGGGCGGTGACGTGAAACTGGTGGATGACTATGGTCATCATCCAAAAGAAGTCGAAGCGACGATTAAAGCTGCGCGTCAGAGTCATCCGGACCGTCGTCTGGTAATGATGTTCCAGCCGCATCGTTTTAGCCGTACCCGTGACTGTTTTGATGATTTTGTGGAAGTACTTTCTACTGTAGACCAGTTATTGTTGCTGGATGTTTATCCTGCCGGTGAAAAACCGATTGTCGGAGCGGACAGCCGTACTTTGGCCCGCAGCATTCGTCTACGTGGTGAAGTCGAGCCTATTCTGGTCGATGCGGCGGACGGCAACCTGAATCAGATCATGAGAAAAGTATTGCAAGCAAATGACTTGTTATTAACCCAGGGCGCAGGTAATGTTGGAACAATCTCAGTCGAACTTGCACAAAATCACTTATATATAAAATAGTCATCTTGTGTGACTGAATTGAATTGACCAGATTGAAAAAAGTTTAAGGATATAAACGTGTCAAATGCTTCAAAATTCGGAAAAGTTGCCGTGTTGCTTGGTGGTAAATCTGCAGAGCGTGAGGTTTCTCTAGACAGTGGTACGGCGGTACTTGAGGCATTAGTGCGTTCAGGGGTCAATGCGGAAGCGTTTGACCCGCAGGAGCGTAGTGTCACAGAATTGGTGAATTATGATCGTGCGTTCATTGTATTGCATGGACGTGGCGGGGAAGATGGCCAGATCCAGGGTGTAATGGAATGGTTAAATGTACCGTATACCGGTACGGGCGTACAAGGTTCTGCCATCGGCATGGACAAGGTCAAGACCAAACAGGTCTGGCAGGGCTCGGAATTGCCGACAGCACCGTATCGCATTGTCACCAAAGACTCTGATGCGACAGACATTGTTAATGCTTTAGGCTTGCCTTTGATCATTAAGCCGGTGCATGAAGGTTCCAGTATCGGCATGAGCAAGGTCGAAAAAATTGAAGACTTTGCCGAAGCAATTGCCAAGGCAACTGAACATGATGCCGTGGTGATGGCAGAAAAATGGATTACTGGCCGTGAATACACCATTGTGGTTTTAAATGGTCAGGCGCTGCCGGTGATTCGTCTTGAACCGCCTCAAGATGTTGCTTTCTACGATTATGAAGCGAAATATAACCGTAATGATGTGCAATATGGCATTCCATGTGGTCTGACTGAAGCTGAAGAGCAACAGTTAAAAGCCTTAAGTCTGCGTGCATTCCAGGCAGTCGGTGCCAGCGGTTGGGGCCGGATTGATGCCATGCAGGATGAGCAGGGCAACTTCTGGTTGCTTGAAGTCAATACCGTACCGGGCATGACCAGTCACTCCTTGGTGCCAAAAGCGGCAGCTGCAGTCGGATACAGTTTTGATGAGTTGTGTGTTGCGATTCTGGAACAGACTCTTATCGGTTCGGCACACTAAATATGGCTCAACTTCCTGTTTCCATGCGCCGTAAACGTGCTGCGATTACCTCAATTCACGACAAGCCGCCAACACGCAAAGAAAAGCTGACCAATTTTGGTGGCTGGTTATTGTTGTGTATTGCGGTATTGGTGCTGGCCTTTGGAATATTGGGCTTATATAAAGTCATGACCAATAGTGACGTGGCAGAGCTGGGCGTGATAGGTACGCGCTCGGCTGCTGAACAGCGTCAGGTCATGCAATATGTGTCACCGATTGTGACCGAAAACTATTTTACTTCAGATCTGGAAGCGATCCGCGATCGTACTCTGGAATTATCCTGGGTGGATCGGGTCGTGGTGTCCCGAGCCTGGCCAAATGGCATTCGGGTGCGAGTGATGCCGCATCATGCGATTGCGCGTTGGGGAACAGGACGTTTATTGAGTGACAGTGGTGTGATTTTCACGGAAGTCACACCCAAAAATTATCAGGCATTACCGTTACTACATGGGCCAGCGAGCCATGCAGAAACCATGATGCGTCGTTATAATGAAATTAATCAGTTATTTTTACCACAAGGCATTCGTCTAAAAGAATTATATCTCACCGAGCGAATGACCTGGTTTATGCAGTTTGATTCGGGTTTAAGAATAATTGTGGATAAAGATCAGACCATGAGCAAATTACAGCGCCTGAGCCATCTGTCTCAGAGTGATTTAAAGCCGGTCTGGTCTAAAATTTCGGCCATCGACTTGCGTTATCGCAATGGATTGTCGATACAGTGGAAAAATTCAATTCCGCCTAAAATTGTAAATGGGCATTTTATTGTAACCATTGATGACACGGGCGTTGAGAATAAGGTAACAGTAAAGCCATAATGACCGGCTATTAAAAAATAGAGGCATTTAAAGCCATAAATCTAACAAACACGTAATGGTAGTAGTGAATAATGAGTGAAGCTGTTCCCTCGGTTGTGGCGATTGACATTGGGACACACAAAGTTTCAGTTTTGATTGGCAAGGTACACGCGCCAGACAATATCCAAGTGATTGGTATGGCCACCGCTCGTAACCGAGGCATGAGTAAAGGGAAAATTGTCAGTCTCGATAAAGTTATTACTGCAATTAAAAATGCCGTTCAAGAAGCAGAAGATATGGCGGAATGTCGTGTACATTCTGCCTGGGTTTCTATTCCAAGTGCCGAATTAAAAAGCTTTTATGCTTCAGGTCGCACCTCGATCGACAATAGCGAACATGCGATTACCACCAGTGAAGTGGTACGTGCACTGGAGTTGGCCAAAGCCAGCCATTTGACTTCAGATCATTATCTGGTCAGTGCTGTGCCTCTGGGTTTTGAGCTGGATGACTCACCGGAATGGGTGTTAAACCCGATTCGGATGTCGGCACATAGCATGACCGGGCATTATCATCTGATGATGCTGCCGATTAGTACCATGCAGAATATTGATCGTGCCCTGAAAGGTGCCAATATTGGCGTGGAAAAAATGGTAGTGTCGAGCCTGGCCACTGCTGAAGCCAGCCTGCTGAAAGATGAAAAAGAATATGGTGTGTGCTTAGTAGATATCGGTGCTGGCACGACCAATGTGGCAGTGTATGTGGATGGCCGTCTGGCCTTAACCCATACCTTCCAGCGTGGCGGTGAACATGTGACCCGCGATATTGCAGCAGTATTGCAAACCACGACCGAAGAAGCTGAACGTCTAAAATTATTGTATGGCTGTGTCGACCTGAAAGTGGTCAAGCCGGACCATATGATTCAGTTCCAGGGGATTGATGGACCACAAACCATCAGCCGGATTGAACTGACTGAAATCATCATGGCGCGTTATGAAGAAATTCTGAGTCTGGTACGTGATGAGCTGGTGAAAAATGGTGCCATCCAGGGCTTGTATCATGGTGTGGTATTGACCGGTGATGCCAGTCATATCGAAGGAATGGTGAGTTTTGTTCGCCGTACCATGGGAGTCTCGGCACATTTAGGTAATCCGCCGACTCAGGTGTATGCAGATGAACAACATCAGGCTGCTTTACGTCGCTCGCAATATAGCACTGTGGCTGGTTTGCTGATGTTTAGTCAGAGTGATACCCAAGACACGATTGTGGAACAGGATGATGTAGAACGGTTGTCATTGGCCAAGCGGGTCAAAAGAGCCTTGTTTGGCTTTAATGACACCTTGAAATCAATCTTTTAAGTCGATTTTTATTGTGAATATTGTTGGGAAGATGTAGTTAATCGGGCTTGTACTTGACAAGTGAACGCATGAGCAGCATTCTTAAAAACAATTTTATTAAGATTAAGGCAGTATACGGGCTTAGTGACTGCCAATTATGAATTAGGAATTTTATAGGTCATGGCCTCATTTGAATTTTTCGAAGACGATCATAGCGATAGCAATGGTCAAGCCCGTTTCACTGTGTTTGGTGTAGGTGGTGCGGGTGGTAATGCTGTACAACATATGTTGCAGTCCGATATCCAGGGCGTAAAGTTTGTTTGTGCCAATACGGACAAGCAGGCATTGGATCGCATGGAAGCCGAATTTAAAATTCAGCTGGGCGAGCAAAGTACCCGTGGTCTGGGTGCAGGTGCAAATCCGCAAGTCGGCCAGACCGCAGCAGAAGAAAGCCGTGAACTGATTCGCCAACAGCTTGAAGGGACCGATATGGTCTTTGTAACTGCGGGTATGGGCGGTGGTACCGGTACCGGTGCAGCGCCAGTGGTTGCTGAAATTGCGAAAGAAATGGGTATTCTGACCGTTGGTGTCGTGACCACGCCATTTAACTTTGAAGGCAAACGCCGTCTACAGTCTGCTGAAAAAGGGATTGAAGCGCTAGAGCAGCATGTAGACTCATTAATCATCATTCCAAACCAGCGTCTATTGAAAGTCTTCCGTGATATTTCAATGAAAGATGCCTATAAAAAAGCGGATGATGTATTGTTGAATGCAGTACGCAGTATTTTTGATTTGGTGGTTCGTCCTGGCCATATCAACCTTGATTTCGCCGATTTGAAAACAGCCATGAGCACTCGTGGTTATGCCATGATGGGTGTCGGTCTGGGTCGTGGTGAGAACCGTGCACGTCAGGCTGCTGAGCAGGCGATCCGTAGTCCATTACTCGATAACGTGACTATCATGAATGCCAAAGGTATTCTGATCAATGTGACCGGTGGTGATGATGTGACTTTCGGTGAAATTGAAGAAATTACCGATGTTGTGAACCAGATTGTTGATTTAGATGAAGGTCAGGTGTTCTACGGTACCGTTTTTGATCCGGATGCGCGTGATGAAATCAGCGTGACTGTGATTGCAACAGGTCTAACCCGTCATGCAGCGGATTCAGTTGAACCGACCAAACGTACCAATGTACAGGCAACTCGTCCAGCAGCAGCTGCGCAGGCGGTGGTGGAAGATGATGATGTACCGGCAATTCAGCGTCAGCAGCATGAAACAGGTGCAACAGCGAATCCAGCGGCAGCTTCAGTTTCTAGCCCGCGCCCGACGCCAATGAGTATTCAGGATTATCTTAAGAATCAACAGCGTAAATAACATGTAACATCATGTGTTTAGCTGGATTAGACAGGAAAGGTGGCTTTTAAGCCACCTTTTTGTTTTTTATCAATGGCCAAATATGCTAACGTATAGCGGTTTTATAGATGAACAGATGATAAAAGCATGTTGAAACAACGTACCCTGAAACGTGTCGTGAAAGCGAGCGGAATCGGTCTTCACAGTGGGCAAAAAGTCATGATTAACTTTGTGCCGCACCATGCCGATGGGGGAATTGTGTTTCGCCGTATTGATCTGAATCCGCCGGTGGATATTCCTGCCGATGCCATGCTGATTCAGGAAGCCTTTATGTGCTCGAACCTGGTTCAGGCAAATGCCAAAGTAGGCACCATTGAACATGTCATGAGTGCGATTGCTGGTCTGGGCATTGATAACCTGATTATTGAAGTGTCGGCTTCTGAAGTGCCGATTATGGACGGTAGCGCAGGTCCGTTTATTTACCTGCTCATGCAGGGTGGTTTGCAAGAGCTGGATGCCGCTAAAAAATTCGTCAAGATTATTAAACCGGTTGAAGCACTCATTGATGACAAGCGTGCCATTTTTAGCCCACATGATGGCTTTCAGCTGAATTTCACCATTGATTTTGATCATCCTGCCTTTAAAAAAGAACATCAGTCCGCCAGCATCGATTTTTCTACTGAAACCTTCGTTTATGAAGTCAGTGAAGCGCGTACCTTTGGGTTTATGAAAGATCTGGATTATCTCAAAGCCAATAATTTGGCACTAGGTGCCAGTCTGGAAAATGCCATTGGTGTAGATGAAACTGGGGTCGTTAATGAAGAAGGTTTGCGTTTCTCAGACGAATTTGTACGTCATAAAATTCTGGATGCTGTGGGTGATTTATACTTGCTCGGACATCAGATTATTGCCAAATTTGATGGTTACAAATCTGGACATGCCTTGAATAATCAACTTTTACGCAATGTGAAAAGTGATCCAAGCTGCTATGAAATTGTAACATTTGATGACGAAGCCAATTGTCCAATCATGTATGTGAATGTGACATAAGTCATTGTGTTTGTGTCTTTATGTTTTTGTTATTGCTTTAATACTGTGATACACATCACATAATGTTTGCTTTTTAATTTATTACATCTGATTGCTATGTTACTTTTTATTGCTTGCCAAACGTAGTAAAGCTTGGCTAAGCTTAGGGTCGCTTATAAAGTCAGCAGCACTACGAAGTAATTCCTGTGTTTCTGCATTTAAGGCTCTTTCAGGTGTTGCTGAAACAGGTGATGTTTGCGAAGGATTCCGCAAGCAAACTTGAAGTTTAGTGAGATCTGTTAATTCATTTATTTGAGAGAGTTGTGAAATGTATTGCTTTTGAAGATAGGCCAATTGACTGATCATGGCCTGGTTTTCACCGGTAATCGTTAACACACCATTTTGATAGCAGACAACTTGCCAGCGTTCCGGTTGGGGCAATAGCGGTTGTACGAGTTTCGTAAGTTTCTGCCAGGCAGCGACTTGTGATGAGAGAAACGAAAAGTTTCCTGTTTTTATCTGTTTTCTTGTTTGTTGAAAAACGTTGACAGGTTCCGACATACATAATTCCTACATATTTATGTCTTAATCTTATGCGCTTCTTTTAGTGGATATCAAGGATAGAGATCTTCAAGGAACTCGATTAAAGCAGTTTAGAGAGGTTTTTTATGCATATGCGACGTATTTTGTTGGCATTTTCTTTATCAGTTTCAGCGGCTTCGGTTGCGTTCGCAGATTTAGTCAATCTAAATCAAGAAAATGGTTCAACAGATCGTATCGAGCAATTGACGCGTACTCTGGCACAGGGTGCATATACTCATCCAGATGATATCGATATTCCAGCACAGACTAAATTGAATGTTCAACTTCGTGAGAAACCAGTTGAACTGAACAATCGAACGCTTGCTCAGAAGTATGCCAATACTTCATCCAATAAAGCGGCAGCAAACAGTGCTTATTCTTGGCTAATTTCTCATCCTTTACCTAATTCTCGCGTAAGTTCAAATTACGGTGGCCGTACCATGAGTGGCCGTGCTGAAAATCATTCAGGCCTTGATCTTGCAGCGCCAAGTGGTACACCAATCTATGCAACAGGTCCAGGGATTGTGACCAAATCAGGTTGGGGCACAGGTTATGGTCAATACGTTGAAATCAATCATGGCAATGGCTATTTAACGCGCTATGCCCATGCTTCACGTCTTATTGCACGTGTGGGAGAGCAGGTGCAAGCAGGTGATCATATTGCCAACGTTGGCTGTACTGGTCGCTGTACCGGTCCACACTTACATTATGAAGTAGTAAAAGACGGTCAACGTAAAAACCCATCTACTTATTTGGCCATGTTACCTTAAGTATAGACCTGAATAACAAGAAGCATCTCTATACATAAAAACCTCCAATAAGCATTTTAAAGCGTTTAAACTGCAGGCTCTTCAAGTCAACTTGAAGGGCTTTTTGTTTTATCACTTTTAAGTCTCATATTATCACCAACTATTATAATGATTGTATAATAAATCGCCTTTATTGACTATTTTTTGTTATGTAGTGTAATTATACGTCACCCATCATTTAGTTCCTAAATAGTACTGCTAAATCGCATTCAGCTAAGGCCATACCTGCTAAGGTCTCAAATATGGTACATATAAAACATTAGATTAGGCTTTTAGGAACTGTAGATTATGGCGTTTTATGGCGATACAGACGCGCAAGAAACCCAAGAATGGCAAGATGCATTTGACTCTGTTTTGCAGCACATGGGCACTGAGCGTGCAGCATTTTTGTTAGAAAAACTTTATCAACGCGCAATTGCAAAGCATGTTCCTATTCAGCGTTTAAATACTCCCTACTTAAATACGATTTCTGTTGAAGAACAACCTGCCATGCCGGGCGACCAGGACATGGAGCGTCGTATTCGCGCGCTGATCCGTTGGAATGCCTTGGCAATGGTCTTACGCGCGAATAAAACCGGTGATGATCTCGGTGGTCACCTGGCGAGTTTTGCTTCTTCCGCAACCCTTTATGATGTGGGCTTTAACCACTTCTTCCGCGCCAATAGCGATAGCTTCGGCGGCGACATGATCTATTACCAGGGTCACTGTGCACCTGGTATTTACGCGCGTTCATTTTTAGAAGGTCGTTTGACAGAAGAGCATTTGAATAATTTCCGTCGTGAAGTGGGCGGTAAAGGTTTGCCATCTTATCCGCACCCTTATTTGATGCCGGACTACTGGCAGTTCCCAACCGTATCGATGGGTCTTGGACCAATCATGTCGATTTATCAGGCACATATTCAAAAGTACCTGATGAACCGTGGCCTGATCAAAGAAGAAGATCGTAAGGTTTGGGCGTATTTGGGCGATGGCGAGATGGACGAGCCGGAAAGCCTGGGTGCAATTTCTCTGGCAGGTCGCGAAAAGCTCGATAACCTGATCTGGGTGGTGAACTGTAACTTGCAACGTCTGGATGGTCCGGTACGTGGTAATGGCAAGATCATTCAGGAACTTGAGTCACTATTCCGCGGCGCAGGCTGGCGTGTGATTAAAGTTGTGTGGGGCCGTCATTGGGATCCACTACTGGATAAAGATAAATCCGGTGCACTGAAAGCAGTGATGGAAGAAGCAGTCGATGGCGATTTCCAGCGTTACCAGGTAAAAGGTGGTGCTTACGCGCGTGAAAAGTTCTTCGGTAAATATCCAGAAGCCAAAGAGCTGGTGAAAGATTTAAGCGATGAAGATATTGATAATCTGAACCGCGGTGGTCATGACCCGTACAAAGTTTTTGCTGCTTATGCCGAAGCATGTACGGCCAAAGGTCAGCCGACCGTGATTCTGGCGAAAACCGTGAAAGGTTATGGTTTGTCCGAGGAAATCGAAGCAGTCAACAAAACTCACCAAATCAAGAAGATGCAAATCAATTCTTTGAAATATGTGCGTGACCGATTCAATCTTCCTTTCACCGATGAACAGCTGGAAGAAGTACCATTCTACCGTCCAAGCGAAAATTCACCTGAATTGAAATATATGAAGGCACGTCGTGAAGCGCTAGGTGGCTACCTGCCTGCACGTCGTAAAGAAAGCGAACAGCTGGCGATTCCTGGACTTTCAGTATTTGATTCGGTCTTGGCTGGTTCAAATGGTAAAGAACAATCCACCACAATGGTGATGGTACGTTTAATCTCTGCACTTCTTAAAGAGAAAGCGATTAAAGACCGCGTTGTTCCAATCGTGCCTGATGAAGCACGTACTTTCGGTTTGGAAGGGATGTTCCGTCAGCTCGGTATTTATGCCGCGCATGGCCAGAAATATACCCCGGAAGACCAAGAACAGCTGATGCATTACCGTGAAGCCAAAGACGGTCACATGTTGCAGGAAGGGATTAACGAAGCCGGTGCGATGAGTGCATGGGCGGCATTGGCGACCAGTTATTCAACCAATAACCTGCCAATGATTCCGATGTATATGTACTACTCGATGTTTGGTTTCCAGCGTATTGGTGATATCGCATGGGCAGCAGGCGATGCACAGGCACAAGGCTTCTTGCTGGGTGCAACTGCGGGTCGTACTACACTGAATGGTGAAGGATTGCAGCATCAGGATGGTCATTCACACATCTTGGCCAATACCATTCCAAACTGTGTCTCTTATGACCCATGTTTCGGTTATGAATTGGCGGTGATCGTGCATGATGGTTTACAACGTATGTATGTGAACCAGGAACGTGTGTTCTACTACCTGACTGTGATGAACGAAAACTACGAGCATCCGGAAATGCCAAAAGGTGTTGAAGAAGGTATCAAGCGCGGTATGTACTTGCTTGAAGAAGACGAGAAAGCCACCGTTCAGTTACTGGGTTCAGGTGTGATCCTGCGTGAAGTGATCAAGGCGGCGAAGATTCTTCGTGAGGAATATCAAATTCATTCAAATGTCTACAGCGTAACCAGCTTCAATGAACTGGCACGTGACGGCATGGCATGTGAAGAATACAACCGCTTGCATCCGCTGGCTGAAGACGTGAAAGAAGCATGGGTATCGAAACAGCTCCGCGGTACTGAAGGTATTGTGGTGTCTGCAACCGATCATATGCGTGCTTATAGCGAACAGATCCGTGCTTATCTTCCAGATGGTCGTCCATTCGTAGCGCTGGGTACTGACGGTTATGGTCGTTCAGATACACGTGCCAACTTGCGTAGTTACTTTGGTGTTGATGCTGCCCATATTGTGGTGGCAACTTTGAAAAAACTGGCAGATGAAGGTGAAGTTGATGCGCGCCTGGTAAAAGATGCGATTTCGACTTTCGAGCTTGATACAGATCGTCCAGTAGCTTGGGCACCGCAAGAAACCCCATCTGTACATGCTGTTGCTGACTACAAAGAGGAGAACTAAGCATGCAAATTACGACTCCTGATATTGGTGTAGATAAGGCAACAGTGGCCGAAATTCTGGTCAAAGTCGGTGATACGATTGCGATTGATGACAGCATTGTGTTACTTGAATCTGATAAAGCCTCTGTTGAAGTGCCTAGCACTTCAGCAGGCGTGGTAAAAAGCATTCTGGTCAGCCAGGGTGATGAAGTCACTGAAGGCGCGGTACTGATTGAGCTACAGGCTGAAGACGGCAGCACGGATGTAGTAGAGTCACAGCGAGCAGATGCATCTGAAAAAACTTCAGAAAATACCCCGACCTCATTTCCGGATCAGGAAATCATGCAGGAAATCGCTTCACATCAGCCTAAAGCTTCTGCTGCTCCTGAGGCTCAAGCAAGCTCACAAGTGGTTGATGTTCAAATCCCTGATATTGGTGTAGAAAAAGCCACTGTCGGTGAAATTCTGGTTTCTGTTGGTGATGAAATCGAGGTAGATCAAAGTATCGTAGTGGTGGAATCAGATAAGGCAACTGTTGAAGTGCCAAGTACGGTTTCAGGCACGGTAGAGTCCATCGAGATTAAAGAAGGCGACACGATCAAAGAAGGTGTGGTCATTCTGAAAGTGAAAACGGCTGTTTCGGCAGCACAAGTACAGACAGAAGCACCTCAAGTACCAGTTGCTCAAGCGGTAACCCAAGAGAAAGCAGTTGAAGCGCCACAAACGCCAGCAGCACTTGCAGGTGATGTTGAAGTGAAGGTGCCTGATCTAGGTGTAGACAAGGCGGCTGTGGCTGAAATTCTGGTTCAGGTCGGTGATACGGTTGAAAAAGACCAGAGCATCATCGTGGTGGAATCAGATAAAGCGACTGTTGAAGTGCCAAGCACTACAGCCGGCGTGATTAAAGCCATTCATGTGGAACTGGGTCAAAATGTCTCTCAAGGCATTGCACTGGTGACAATCGAAGCTGAAGCGCAAGCAGCTGCTGCACCTGTTGCAGCCAAAGCAGAAGAACCTAAAGCGCCTGCTGCAAAAGCAGCATCGGCACCTGCTGAATCTTCTACTCAAACAGTCGCGACGTCGGATAATGCCGACAAGCTGACCAAAGAGCAGAATGTCGCTAACTCGAAAGTTTATGCCGGTCCTGCTGTGCGTAAACTAGCACGTGAACTGGGCGTCGTGTTGGCAGATGTCAAAGCATCTGGCCCACATGCGCGCGTTATGAAAGAAGATCTGAAAGCGTATGTCAAAACGCGTCTTACTACGCCGCAGGTGGCTCCTGTCACCGCTGCTGCTCAAGTCGCAGGTCTGCCAAAACTACCAGACTTTAGCGCTTTTGGTGGTGTGGAAGAGAAAGCCTTGACGCGTTTGCAACAAGTGTCTATTCCACAGTTGTCGCTGAATAATTTCATTCCGCAAGTGACCCAGTTTGATGCAGCAGATATTACTGAACTGGAAGCATGGCGTAATGAACTGAAAGGCAACTTCAAGAAAGAAGGTCTTAGCCTGACCATTATGGCGTTCATCATCAAAGCAGTTGCGCACTTGTTAAAAGAAGAGCGTGAATTTGCTGGTCACTTGGCCGATGAGGGTAAGTCAGTATTGCTACGTAATGAGATCCATATGGGTATCGCGGTCGCAACGCCAGATGGTTTGACCGTGCCTGTGCTACGTCATCCAGATCAGAAGTCAATTAAACAGATTGCCACTGAGCTAGGCGCCTTGGGTCAAAAAGCGCGTGACAAGAAATTGTCGCCGAAAGATCTGCAAGGTGCGAACTTCACTATCACTAGCCTGGGTTCAATTGGTGGTACAGCATTTACGCCATTAGTGAACTGGCCGCAAGTGGCAATTCTGGGTATTTCACCTGCAACCATGCAGCCGGTTTGGAATGGTGAAGGCTTTGATCCACGTTTGATGCTGCCGCTTTCATTGTCCTACGATCATCGTGTGATCAATGGTGCAGATGCAGCACGCTTTACCAATAAGTTAACCAAGCTGCTTAAAGATATTCGTACGCTGTTAATCTAAATTAAATTCGATTCACTTTCTTTTCTCTTGCGCTTCATTGAAAAATATTTCAATTGAAGCTCAGGAAGAAATATAAAGAGGGTGTAAAGAGAAAACCCTGCTTCGGCAGGGTTTTTTGCTGCTGCATTGAAAAATAATCTATTTGATTCTATACTTGGCGCACTTCATTGGGGAGTAGCCGCTTTTTGCGCAAAGCAGAAGGGTGATGGTCAACATATTTGCTCAACCGAGCATGGTCATCATAGCAAAGAACCAAGTCAGCTTTTCCAAGGTTTCTTTTGTTGGCAAGACCTTTGATTTACCACTCTGCAGATTTTGGCTAGCAGGAGCGGTGAGTCATTGGTATTGGATGCTAGCCAGAGAAAAACCTCATGTATGAATTCCTACTGTCGACTGCAATCGTAGCGCTGGCTGAAATGGGTGATAAAACCCAACTGCTGGCTTTGCTGCTTGCTGCACGTTTTCGCAAACCTGTTCCTATTTTAGTTGCCATTTTATTGGCGACGCTGATTAACCACGGCCTTTCTGCGGTATTAGGGCAATGGGTGACCACGGTGATTGGGCCGGAGGTGCTGCTGTGGATCGTCTCGATTGGCTTTATCGCAATGGCTGTCTGGATGCTGATTCCGGATGAACTCGGGGATGAAAATGCCAGTATCAATAAATGGCAAAAATTCGGGGTATTTGGTGCGACCTTTATTCTGTTCTTTCTGGCAGAAATTGGTGACAAAACTCAGATTGCTACGGTCGCATTAGCAGCACGTTTCGATAGCGTATTCTGGGTGATGCTTGGGACCACTTTGGGCATGATGCTGGCCAATGCACCTGCAGTATTTTTGGGAGATAAGCTGGCGAATAGACTCCCGATCAGCCTGATTCATAAAATTGGGGCGGCGATTTTCCTGGTGATTGGTGTCGCAACACTGGCTCAACATTATTTCTTTTAAATCATAAAATAATAAATTACATGAATCCTGAGCTAAAAACTCAGGATTTTTTATGGTTAAAATTCTCTCAAAACCTTGGTAAATAGTGTGATATGGCTAGTTTTATTGATTGTAAGTTTGATTAATTCCTTATATTTTATACGGGTATAAAAACGTTATTTTTATTATAAATTGGGGAATTTACATGGCTTTTGAACGCACCACATCGCAGGTCCTGTTTGATAACGGGACACATAAGTGCATCAGTTTTACCAGTCTGGTTAAAGGTGAAGGCGTTCAGGCAAACCAGTTTCTGATCATTGATCATGAGCGCGCAGCGGTACTTGATCCGGGTGGTGATTTAACCTATGTGCCGCTGACTATGGAGCTGAATAAATATACCCGTTTGACCAATCTGGATTATGTCATGGCCTCGCACCAGGACCCGGATATCATCACCTCGATGCCGCGCTGGCTGGTCTATACGGACGCCAAAGTGGTGGCATCCAAACTGTGGGCGCGCTTCTTGCCGCACTTAAACTCAGCCTTTATGAGTGACCGGATGAAAGGTAACTGGTTAGACCGCTTGGTGGAGCTTCCGGATCATGGTCAAATCATTCCGCTGGGCCAATCAAATATTGTGGCGGTGCCGGCGCATTTTCTGCATTCGGTGGGGAATTTCCAGTTTTATGATCCGATTGCCAAGATTTTATTTTCAGGTGATATGGGCGCGTCTATGGTCGAAGATGCCGCCAAGCCACTAGAAAATTTTGCCGCGCATATTCCGAAAATGAAAAGCTTCCATCAACGCTATATGTGCAATAACAAGGTCATTCGTCTTTGGGTGCAAATGGTACGCAGCATGGAGATCGAGATGATTGTGCCGCAACATGGTACACCATTTATCGGTAAAGAGCAGATTAATCAGTTTCTGGACTGGATTGAAACGCTGCAATGCGGAACTGACCTGATGGATGAAACGGTTTTTACTTGTCCTGAATAGTTCACACAAAAAATAATTTTTTTCTTGTGTGGAAAAACAACATTTTTTATATTTCTTCTCCAAAAAACTTTTTTTTGATAATGAGAACTTATAAGAAATGTTGTCTCAAGTTCCAAAACCGGATGCGTGTTTAAGCTGCGGGGCGTGCTGCGCCTATTTCAGGGTTTCGTTTTATTGGGCTGAAGGAATTCATATGCCTGAGCACTATACCGAACCTGTGACAGCAGTCTATTCATGTATGGCTGGAACCAATCAAAAAAATCCACGCTGTATTGCACTTGATGGCACCATCGGCCAGCAGGTCAGCTGTGGTATGTATGAGCAGCGCAGTTCATCCTGCAAAGAAGTGCAGATTGCCGATGAGCAATGCAATAAGGCACGTATTGCACACAATATGTTGCCCTTTGTCCAGATTGAAACTGATGAAGCCGACAATGATGACAGTTTTGAATTCGTCAGCTAAATCCACCCAAAGCAGAGCTTAGGCTCTGCTTTTCACTCCATTAAAATGATCGGGGTATATTTTAAAATAGGGAACTTCATGATCGGACGTATTATTGATACTGTTTTAGCACCCACATAGATCTGCGTGTATAAAGCTTGAATAAAAAAATAATTTTGCAATTGCAATGAAATTTAAGCCGATATTTGTTTATAATAGTGCACGGAAATTACCAGTGAGACTGTTATGTTGACCATCGTTCAAGACGCGTTAACCTTCGATGATGTCCTATTACTCCCTGCCTATTCTACTGTTCTTCCAAAAGATGTCTCCCTAAAGACACGTTTAACTCGTGGCATTAACCTGAATATTCCTCTTGTGTCCGCAGCAATGGATACGGTGACTGAGTCCCGTATGGCGATTGCAATGGCGCAAAATGGCGGTATCGGTATTTTGCACAAGAACATGGATATCGCGGTTCAGGCTGCAGAAGTGCGCCGTGTGAAAAAATTCGAAGCGGGTATGGTCAAAGACCCGATTACAGTGACTCCTGAAACCACAGTACGTGAACTGATTGCGCTGACTCAAGCCAACAATATCAGTGGTGTGCCCGTTGTGAAAGACGGCAAAGTGGTGGGTATCGTGACCGGTCGTGATACACGCTTTGAAACCAATCTTGAGCAGCCAGTCAGCAATATCATGACTGGTCAGGATCGTCTGGTGACTGTTCGTGAAGGCGAATCGAAAGAAAATATCCAAGCCTTATTGCAACAGCATCGTATTGAAAAAGTATTGGTGGTCAACGATCAGCAAGAGCTGAAAGGCTTAATTACGGTAACCGATTTCCGTAAAGCTGAATTGTATCCAAACAGCTGTAAAGATGACCTGGGTCGTCTGCGTGTTGGTGCTGCTGTCGGTACCGGTGCAGAAACGCCAAGCCGTGTAGAAGCCTTGGTGGACGCAGGTGTGGACGTGATTGTAGTCGATACTGCACACGGTCATTCTGCAGGTGTGATCGAGCGTGTACGTTGGGTGAAAGCCAACTATCCACAAGTTCAGGTGATTGGCGGTAACATCGCGACAGGTGATGCTGCGCTGGCGTTGCTTGATGCGGGTGCGGATGCCGTTAAAGTTGGTATTGGTCCTGGTTCAATCTGTACCACACGTATTGTGGCGGGTATTGGTATGCCACAGATCTCTGCGATTGATTCTGTTGCCAATGCGCTGAAAGATCAGATTCCTTTGATCGCGGATGGTGGTATCCGTTTCTCTGGCGATATGGCCAAAGCGATTGGCGCGGGCGCAAGCACGATTATGGTCGGTTCATTGATGGCCGGTACTGAAGAAGCACCGGGCGAAGTTGAATTCTTCCAGGGTCGTTACTACAAAGCCTATCGTGGTATGGGTTCATTGGGCGCGATGGCAGGTGCAACAGGTTCTGCTGACCGTTACTTCCAGGACTCCAAGGCTGGTGCCGAGAAACTGGTTCCAGAAGGTATTGAAGGTCGCGTACCGTACAAAGGCCCAATGGGTAATATCGTACATCAGATGATGGGCGGCCTACGTTCTTCGATGGGTTATACCGGTTCTGCGACGATTGAAGACCTGCGTCAGAATGCCAAGTTTGTGAAAATCACTTCTGCTGGTATGTCTGAGTCGCATGTACATGATGTGACCATTACCAAAGAAGCACCAAACTATCGCGTAGGTTAATTTCCTGTGATTTAAAATTTTAAAAAGCCGTCATGCAAATGACGGCTTTTTTATTTTGGTGTAAAGTGTGACTCAAGGAAAAAAATGGGTGATATCAATCATCCGCTAAGAAGTGAGATAAAGATGAGTTATTTTGGTACGGATGGTATTCGTGGAAAGTTTGGCGAATTGCCGATTACCCCTGAGTTTGCCCTGAAACTGGGATTTGCAGCCGGAAAAGTTTTAAAACGCCATAGTAAAAAATCCAAACCATTGGTGGTTCTGGGTAAAGATACCCGTTTGTCTGGTTATATCCTGGAAGCAGCCTTGCAAGCAGGTTTAAATGCCGCTGGCGTTTATGTTCATCTTTTAGGTCCACTACCGACACCGGCGATTGCTCACTTGACCCGTGCCTTACATGCCAGCTTGGGTATTGTCATTTCCGCTTCGCATAACCCGTATTTTGATAATGGCATTAAGTTCTTCTCTGCAGAAGGTAAAAAACTGCCAGATGCTTTACAAGACGAAATTAATCAGGAACTTGAAAAAGATTTTTTGATTGAAGATACGGCGAATCTGGGTAAAAGTATCCGGGTTAAAGATGCTAATGGTCGCTATATTGAATTCTGTAAATCGACGTTCCCGTATCATCTGGATCTGAATGAACTTACCATTGTAGTGGATTGTGCCAATGGCGCAGCCTATAACGTGGGGCCTGCAGTGTTCCGTGAACTGGGTGCACGTGTGATTGCGATTCACAATGAGCCGAGCGGTTTAAATATTAATGAGGGCTGTGGTTCAACCCATCCGGAAAGCTTGCAACAAGCTGTGGTTCAACATCAAGCGGATTTGGGTATTGCCTTTGATGGAGATGCCGACCGTGTGGTTCTCGTAGATAAAGCCGGTAATCTGATTGATGGCGACCATATTCTTTATATTCTTGCGACTCAAAGCTCGAAAAAACCTGCAGGTATTGTGGGTACCTTAATGAGCAATATGGCATTGGAACTGGCGCTGGAAAAAGCACAAGTGCCGTTATTACGTGCCAAAGTCGGCGACCGTTATGTATTGCAGGGCCTGGAAGAAAATGGTTGGACCATTGGTGGTGAGCCTTCAGGTCATATTCTGACTTTGGACAAGAGCACCACAGGCGATGCGATTATTGCCGCCTTGCAGGTATTAACGGTGATGGTTGAACAGAAAAAAGCCCTGCATGAACTTGTGGCTGACTTTAAACTGTTGCCAAATGTCCTGGTCAATGTACGTTTAAATGCCATGTTTGATCCTTATTCAGTGCCTGCACTGGCAGCTGAATTTGAAAAAGCCGAACAGCAGCTTAAAGGCCGTGGCCGTTTATTGATTCGTAAATCCGGCACAGAACCTGTCATTCGTGTGATGGTCGAAGGCGATGATCTGGCTGAAGTCACCACACTTGCAAACAGCCTGGCAGATGCTGTGCGTGCCAATGCAGCTTAACGGGAACATAGATAATGAGTGATCTGATCAAGGATCTAAGTGAACTACGCCTGAATTATGAAAAAGGCGAGTTACAGGAACAGCAAGTCAATCCGAATCCGCATATGCAGTTCTTGCAATGGTTTAACCATGCAATGGAAGCAAAATTGCACGAGCCCTATGCCATGTCGTTGGCAACAGCCAATGCACAAGGCCGTCCGCATGTGCGTACGGTATTGCTGCGTGGAGCGACTGACGCAGGGTATGATTTTTATACCAACTATGATAGTCAAAAAGGTTTAGATCTGGCTAAAAATCCTTATGCCGAACTGTTGTTCTACTGGCAGGATCAGGAACGTCAGATTCGTATTTCGGGTCGTGTAAAGAAAATATCGGAAGAAGAATCGACCGATTATTATCATAAACGTCCACGAGAAAGCCAGATTGCCGCGCATATCAGTACCCCGCAAAGTGGCGTCGTGGCCAGTCGTGAGGAATTGCAGCAACGTTTTTGGGATTTGCATACCCAGGTTGCCAATCAGCAAGAGTTGGATAAGCCGGTATTCTGGGGCGGTTATCGTCTAGAACCCGATTATTATGAATTCTGGCAAGGTCGTCCGAACCGTTTGCATGACCGTTTAAGTTATCGCAAAACCGATGCCGGTTGGACTTTAGAGCGCTTAATGCCATAACCATGCAAAAACTGGAAATCAAACAACGTCCATTGCTGACACGTCCTGAAAAATTGCCGGGCGTTCCTGCATTTGTAGCCGAGATTCTGGCCCGGCGTGGGGTGGAATCCGAACAGGAGCTTGAGCTCAAGCTGAAGCATTTGCTGGCACCGACCATGAAAGGATTGCCCGAAGCGATTCAATTGATGGATCAGGCGATTGATCGTGGCCAGAAAATCGTGATTGTCGGTGATTATGATGCCGATGGCGCGACTAGTACCGCACTCATGGTGCTGGCACTACGTGATATGGGTGCCAATGTTGAATATCTGGTACCAGACCGTTTTAAGTATGGTTATGGACTGACACCCGCAATTGCAGATCTGGCTTTTGTCAGTTTCACACCTGATTTACTGATTACCGTGGACAATGGCATTTCCAGCCATGACGGAGTCAAACAGGCGCAGGATCATGGCATGCAGGTGATCATTACCGATCACCATCTGACGACCAAGCCGACACCAAAAGCCGAAGCCGTGGTCAATCCCAATCAGTTGGGTTGCGACTTTCCAAGCAAGGCACTGGCCGGGGTCGGGGTGGCTTTTTATGTACTGGCCAATCTGTCTACCCATCGCAAGAAACTTGGAAAATCCTCTACGGTAATTACCAATTATCTTGATCTGGTAGCGCTCGGTACCTATGCCGATGTCGCGAGTCTGGACTATAACAACCGAATTCTGGTCGATGCAGGGCTGAAACGGATCCAGCAAGGGCAGTGCCGAGCAGGGATTAGTGCGCTACTTGATATTGCCAAACGTGATCCGGCTGGTCTGAAAGCTCAAGATTTAGGCTTTGTTCTGGGCCCACGGATTAATGCAGCTGGACGCATGGAAACCATGGATATCGGCATCGAATGTTTGCTGGCTCCTGATCTGACAACTGCTTATCCGCTGGCTGAACAACTGAATCAGCTCAATGTCGAACGCCGTCAGGTGGAAGGAAAAATCAAGCAGGAAGCTTTGCTTGAGCTGGATAAAATTCAGTGGGATGCAACTGAACTACCTGCTGCACTGATCATGTTTGAACAGCATTGGCATCAGGGGGTGATTGGGATTGTGGCAGGGCGTTTGAAAGAGCAATTTCATCGTCCGAGTATTGTTTTTGCCGCGGATCAGGATGGGATTCATATCAAAGGCTCGGCGCGTTCGATTGAAGGTATTCATATTCGTGATGCGATTGAACAGGTGGCGGAGCAATATCCCCATTTAGTCAGTCATTTTGGCGGACATGCAGCAGCAGCCGGTTTAACCCTGAAAAAAGAAAATTTCGCTGAGTTTAAGCAGGTTTTTGAAGCACTTGTTGGTGCGATGGACGAGGATTTATTCACTGCGACTTTATGGACGGATGGAGAGCTGCCAGCTTCTGCTTTTCACATTGAAACAGTCGATTTATTACAGAATTTAAGTCCATGGGGGCAAAAATTCCCCCAACCGATTTTTGATGGTGTGTTCAAAATCATGGACTATCGCTGGCTTAAAGATGTGCATCTTAAGTTACGTGTGGCGTTGGAGAATGGGCAGGTCGTGGATGCGATCGCTTTCAATGCAGCGGATAAATATGACTTTGACCCGATGAAAGATACACGATTGGTCTATGAGCTGGATAAAAATGTATTTAATGGCAATATCAGCTTGCAAATGCGGATTATCCATTTAGAACAATAGGCCATAAAAAACCGCTCGAGTGAGCGGTTTTTTATGCTTTTAATCGGAGAGATTAGAAGCGGAAAGTACCGTTAATACCGAAAGAGTCAGCACCGTCAGTAGTTGTATAGTTCACGCCAGCTGCAATTGCAGGTGTAAAGAATTTTTGTGCGCGTAAACCAAATACTGTATCTGAATCATCTTCTGTAGAATCCGCGATTGATACACCCACACTTAAAGTTGGATCGATATAAAGATCAGCGCCTAAACGATAAGTTGTTTCATCACCGAAATAAGTTAAACCTTCAAAATTGGCAAAATGATTACCAATCTGAGTCACATATTTTGCACGTAAAGATAGTGCAGTATCATCACCTACAGTAACAGCATTTAGGAGGTTAGGGACAAAACCATAATTTGCTACCTGAACTGGATCAACGCTTTCATTAGCTGCACCAGCTGCTAATAGTAGGCCATTAACTGGTAAGTAACCAACTTCAAAAGCATAGCCAGTATTGTCTTCACCAGCAAAGTCAACCTGGTTAATAGTGCCGCTTACATAAAATTGAGTATTTGGAATATAAAACTCGCCACTTACACCAAATACATCAATATCCTCATCGCCATCACCGCTTGCATTTGCATAACCTAAGCCAATATTGCTTGCTTTATTTAGGAAAGCCGCTTCTGCAAGTGGAGAGTTCTTAACTTGAACAGTGTTTAAGTAATATTTTCCATTGATGAAAAATGTATCTAGATCCCCAACATTATCAATATCTGTATTTTCATACCCGACATTAAGTTCAGCTTGGTAAGCATGTGCAGTTCCCAGGCCAGCAAGAAGCGCTGTAGCAAGAGCAAGTTTCTTAAGCATTTAGATTTCTCTCTTTGTTATAAAAATATGACTGTTTGATGAACAGTTGTAACAAATTGTACAGTTTATATTCGCCCCGTCAATGTGCAAAAATACCTAAATGCTTGTTAAGAGTGCAATAAAAAAACCCATCCGAGGATGGGTTTCTATGCATGACTAATTTTTGGTTTTAGATTAGAAGCGGTACTTCGCTGCTACACCAAAGGTATTGTAGTCATTGTTAAACTGTTCGCCAAAGCCGACACGGCCTTCTAAGCTCACTTGTTGGTTAATGAACTTACGTGCATTGATACCAAATTCGCTCTTGTCGGTAATATCATTATTGTGATAATCAGCACCGACACTCAAGGTTTTGTCGATGAAATAATCTGCTGCCAGATTGTATTCATCTAAATCACCAAATGCTGCACCTGCTTCCAGGTTGATGTCTTTACCGTTGCTTAATGTCGTCACATATTTAGCACGCAATGTTGGATCTACGCCATCATCATTGTCGTTATCCCAACCTTTCACACCCGCCGCAATCAATAGACCTGGCGCTGGCAGATAACCGACTTCAGCTGCATACGTAGTTAAATCATTTTCTAGATCATCATTGTCTTGCAGATCATGACCATTGACGTTACCGCTTAAGTAGAAGTCAGAATTCGGTACGAAGTACTCTGCACCTACGCCATAACGATGCGCTTCAGAATCACCAATTTCATTATATTGATATTGCGCACTCACGTTGCTAGCACGATCAAGGAATGCTGCTTCTGCTAATGGTGCATTACGTGTTTGAACTGGATTGAAGTAATATGTACCATCAACGCCGAAAGAACCGCTAGTTCCACCGTTGTCAGGATCAACCACTCCTGCTGATGCACCAATTTCTGCTTGGTAAGCATGTGCTGCTGTACCAGTCATTGCTATTGCTGAAAGTAGTGCCGAAGCAATCGCTAATTTTTTCATGGTTACTACCCCTCAAATCGTGAGTTAAAAACATTACACTTTTTGTTACAACTTTCAGTCTAGAGCAATTCCAAAGATCGTCAATCAAAGGAAAGTTACAGTAATGTGAATAGCGTAATCTTGTGTAATTTTTGCTAAACAAGTGACTGAATAATAAAATTAAATTTATAATGTAGTGTTTTATTAAAAGTGTGTAGATATTGTGGAATCTATTGAATTTGCTGATTTTTTATACAGTACACTAAGAAATCCTAGATTATAAAATCAATTGCAAAATTATATTTCGGTCATAAAAGTGAGGCTAAAAAGTCAATAAAAATCTCAGCTAAAAAGACGCAAAAGAGCCTATGAAATGTGGAAAATTGGATGAGGAAAACACAGGTCTAAATGCTCAAAACATTCGAGCTTTAGACTGAATGAATCATTAAAATAGCAGAAATAGACTGTGCTATAATATCGGGCTAAGAATTTTGTGCCTAATTTTGATTGAGAGTAATTCACGTGGAAATTAATCCGTATCTAAACCAATTAAAAGACTTAAACGAACGTGGTCAAACACTACGGGGGTATCTTTGACTACGATCTGAAAAAAGAGCGTTTAGAAGAAGTCCTGCGTGAATTAGAAGATCCAACCATCTGGAATGACCAGAGTCGTGCCCAAGCGATGGCCAAAGAGAAAGGCGAGCTTGAAAATGTATTAAATGTGCTGGATCGCTTAAGTACCCAGCTTGAAGATGCACAGGCTTTGCTTGATCTGGCGGTTGAAGCGGATGATGAAAGCTTGCTAGAAGATGTACAGGCTGAACTGAGCACGGCTGAAGAAGAACTGGCCAAGCTTGAATTCCGCCGTATGTTCAATAATCCGATGGATCCAAATCCTTGCTATCTGGAAATTCAAGCTGGTTCAGGCGGTACAGAAGCACAGGACTGGGCGTCTATGTTGCTACGTATGTATCTACGCTGGATTGAACGTCATGGCTTTAAAGCAGAAGTGATGGAAGAATCTGATGGGGATGTTGCCGGGATTAAATCTGCGACGATTCGTGTGGAAGGTGAGTACGCCTATGGCTGGTTACGTACCGAATCTGGTGTACACCGTTTAGTGCGTAAGTCGCCCTTTGACTCGGGCAACCGTCGTCATACCTCGTTCTCTGCCGTGTTTGTGTCACCGGAAGTTGATGACAATATCGAAATTGAAATCAATCCGTCCGATGTTCGTACCGATACTTATCGTGCATCAGGGGCGGGTGGTCAGCATATTAACAAAACAGATTCTGCCGTGCGTTTAACCCATGCACCGACCGGAATTGTGGTGGCCTGTCAGAACCAGCGTTCACAACATGCCAACCGTGACCACGCCTGGAAGCAGTTACGTGCCAAACTTTATGAGCTCGAGATGAGCAAACGTAACGAAGCGGCACAAGCACTGGAAGATTCCAAGTCTGACATTGGGTGGGGTAGTCAGATCCGTTCTTATGTCCTGGATGATTCACGTATTAAGGATTTGCGTACAGGTGTGGAAAATTCCAATACTGGCGCAGTTCTGGACGGTGATCTGGACAAATTTATCGAAGCAAGCCTGAAACAGGGCCTGTAAGAAATCGTTTAAAAGCTGGCGTAACAAAGCTTGTGCAGATTGTGATTATTATATCTAAAATTTTCGATATATAAATCGAAAAAATACGATATAATGGTCGCAGATGCTGAATAAAGTTTCGTTGCGCCACTGATTGTGATGTGCCTATGGACCTTGATCTAATTTTTAAAGCCTTAGCCAATCCGACCCGTCGACAAATTCTGGAGTGGTTAAAATCTCCGGAGCAATATCTGTCTGCGGAAGAGTGTGGTGGCTTTCAACGTGGGGTCTGTGCAGGTCAAATTGAACGTTTGGGCCAGGTTTCCCAGTCCACCATGTCCAATCATTTGTCTGTATTACAGCAGACTGGCCTGATCACTGCGACCAAGCATGGACAGTGGTCATATTTCTCCCGCAATGAAACTTTGATTCAACAATTTATCGAACACCTACAACAACACCTTTAACAGGTGGGAGTAACGATGGCTGAATTAAATTCTCCTTTAACGCTCGGTGCGTTAGAGCTTAAAAACCGTGTCATCATGGCGCCGCTGACGCGTAACCGCGCAACTGCTGATCGCGTTCCAACCCCAATGATGGTTGAGTACTATGCGCAACGTGCAAGTGCTGGCCTGATCATTTCTGAAGCCACAGTGATTTCTGAAGAAGCCAATGGCTATTTAAATACTCCAGGATTGTTTACCGATGCTCAGGTCGAAGGCTGGAAAAAGGTTACTCAAGCGGTTCATGAGAAGGGCGGTCTGATTGTTGCCCAGCTTTGGCATGTTGGTCGTGTATCGCATCCGGATCTGTTAAATGGTGAAACACCAGTCTCTGCAAGTGCAGTACAACAGGCGGGTCATGTCAGCTTGTTACGTCCAAAACGTCCTTATGTGTTGCCGCGTCCGCTGGAAATTTCGGAAATTCAAGCGATTACCGAGCAATATAAGCAAGCCGCGATTCGTGCTAAAGAAGCCGGTTTTGATGGTGTTGAATTACATGCTGCCAATGGTTATCTGATTGACCAGTTCTTGCAAAGCAAAACCAATCAGCGTGAAGATGAATACGGCGGTTCAGTCGAAAATCGTACACGTTTCCTGCTAGAAGCAACTGATGCACTGATTGAAGTATGGGGCGCAGATCGTGTAGGGGTGCATTTTGCGCCGCGTTGTGATGACCATGACATGGGCGACAATGATCCACGTGAAACATTTGGCTATGCCATGGAGCAGCTGGGTAAGCGCAAGATTGCCTTCTTCTTTACCCGTGAATATCTGGCAGAAGACAGTATTTCTGAATATATGAAACAGCGCTCAAATGGAGTGCCTTATATTGCCAATATGCAACTAAGTCGTGAAGATGCCATTGAATTACTGGCTTCAGGCAAGGCTGATGCGGTGGCTTTTGGTAAGGCGTATATTGCCAATCCGGATCTATACGAACGTCTGCTCGAAGATGCGCCGCTGAATGAACTGAAGCTGGAAAATATGATCGGAACCAATGTCGCGGAAGGCTATATTGATTATCCGACATTGGCTGAAGCAGAAGCTTTAACTACAGTAGAATAATCTAAAAATGAGCCACATTGATTAACATGTTGATGTGGCTCTGCTATATTCTGCCCATTGAATCTTTGGACAGGGGCGCAATGTGGCCACTCCATTTTGGTATAACGCAGCCTTGGCGCTGGTTAAACCCTTATATCAATCGCGTATCCGTAAACGTGCGACCGATCCTGAACAATTACAACAAGAACTAACAGAACGTTTTGGCCCGTTTCAGCCACCCAAAAACCTGCATGCCATCTGGTTTCATGTGGTGTCGGTGGGTGAAACCAATGCTGCCCAACCGTTAATTGAACATTATTTAAAACTTGGCCATCCGGTGCTGGTCACCAATACCACCAAAACCGGTCAGGCACGCGCTAAATCACTTTTTTTAAAAGCGCCTTATCTTGATTTGTTTCAAGCCGTGTATTTGCCTGCTGACCAGAAAACTTTAATTCGTGAATTTTATCAAAAGTATCAGCCGAAACTTTTATTGCTGATGGAAACCGAGCTTTGGCCTAATCTGCTGGATCAGGCACCCCAGTTTAATGTGCCAACTGTATTGTTGAATGCGCGTCTGTCTGAAAAATCTGCCAAAGGTTATACCAAGGTCAAAGGTCTGACTAGAGGCATGCTACAGCAGTTAACCCAGCTTTTGGCACAGGATATTGCCACCCAGCAACGTTATATCCAGTTAGGAATAGCAGCCGAAAAAACCCAGGTTTTGGGCAATATCAAATTTGATATTACTGCGCCCGAGCGCTTTATCCAGCAGGCAGATCAATTGACACAGGAGTGGCAGTTAGGGGGGCGAAAGATCGTCACGTTAGCTAGTACTCATGCTCCTGAAGAAAAAGAAATTCTGAGTGCTTTAAAAGCTGCTTTAGAAGCTGATCCATATTTGGTCTGTATTGTGGTACCGCGCCATCCGGAACGTTTTGATGAGGTGTTCCAGGCTGCACAGTCTTTGGGATTAAAAACTCAGCGTCGTAGTTTAGGGCAACGTATCGAAGCAGATACCCAGGTTTATTTGGCCGATTCGATCGGTGAAATGTGGCTCTGGTATGCTTTGAGCCAGGCCTGTTATGTCGGTGGTTCTTTAAATGAGCCAGGTGGTGGACATAATATTTTGGAGCCGATTGCGCTGAATGTGCCGACTGTTTTAGGCAAAAACTATTTTAATTTTCAGACTATCGTGGATGAGTTCGTTCAGGCAGACGCAGTCGCAGTGGTGCAGGATGCCCAGCAGGCTGCAGAGGTATTACTGGAACTTTTGCAAGATCAGGTTAAGGCGGAAATCTTGAATGCGGCAGCGCAGCAAATTATGCAGTTAAATACGGGATCGCTTGCCAAGCATATTCAGGTGATTGATCAGTATCTCTAAGTGTGTGCTAGTCATATTCTCAATCTACCTTTCTGAGACAACTGGTCATTCGTAGAAGATTTCTACTTTTAAGTGATTAAAAGTAGCAAAAATCCTTTGCGGTACTGAAGGTACTTCCTGTACCTCAGTACCGCGGGCAACATCCATGTCGCCACACACGATTTCAAATTTGGCGATAATACCTAATTTGAATATTTTGCATGTTAATGTTTTGGTTTTATCTTCCTTATGAATATCGTCCTGCTTGATCCACGTCAAACCGAAACTGAACTTTGGTCGATTACCTCAACTCGGCAATTGGAACATTTACAGCAACATCTACAGATTCAGGTGGGGGATACATTAAAAGTTGGAATTCGGGAAGGTCAGCGTTACCTGACTGAGATTGTCGAAATCTCTGAAAAAGCAGCGCGCTTGAAACCACTGCAAGAAGAAGCGGTTCCAGAAAAATTGCCAGTGACTTTAATTGTGGCCTTGCCACGTCCGAAAGTACTGCGCCGTCTGATCATGGACAGTGTCACTTTGGGCGTTGAAAAAATCATTTTACTGCATAGCTATCGCGTCGATAAAAGCTATTGGCAAACCTCATTTTTACAGCAGTTAAATCATTATATCGAGCTGGGACTGGAACAGGCAGGCGATACGATTGCTCCGAAAATAGAGCTCTATAAACGCTTTAAACCCTTTGTTGAAGATATCTTGCCGGGTTTGATTAGTACGGATGGTCCGGCTTATGTGGCACATCCTTATGCAGAGCATGCGATGCCATTTGCGATTGAGCATCCCTGTACGATTATTATTGGTCCGGAGGGTGGATTTATTCCATATGAAGTTGATTTACTCATCAAAAACGGCTGCCAGGCTGTGAGTCTGGGCAACCGTATTATTCGTACAGAAACTGTGATTCCCTATGTTTTAGGTCGACTGTTTAGCGCGTGCTGAAGCTTCTTCATTGCCTTCACCACGATAGACTTTGACTTCCTGTACCGGATACGGAATCGAAATATTATGCTCGGCAAAAGCCTGAATCACCCGTTCCTGCACTGCACTGATTGAAGTTCCGGTGCCGGTTTCAGTGGTATCGACCCACCAGAAGGCTTTTAGGGTAATAGAAAAGTCAGCTAGCGCCGTGACGTTGACACTAAAGCCAGGCTGGCTCAGGATGGTTGGATCTTTATCTAAAATAGCGGTGATTAGGTCCTTGGCTTTCTGGATGTCATCTTCATAGCCGATACCCACCACGAATTCGCAGCGGCGACGGGTATAGGCAGTATTCACCGTAACCGCACTGGTGTAGACCGTTGCATTCGGAATTACAATACGACGGCCATCCGGTGAGCGTAAAAAGGTCGCACGAATTTGGATATCTTCAACCGTCCCTTCCATGCCATTCACGATAATATCGTCGCCAATCTTGAACGGTTCGCTGAGCAGAATTAACACGCCAGAAAGCAGGTTCTGGAAAATATCCTTGAAGGCAAAACCGATCGCGACCGAACCAATTCCGAGGGCACTCATCAGCTGACCCGGGGTAAAGCCAGGAACAGCAATCACCAGTCCAATCAGAATACCAAAGAAAATAATAAAGGTACTGCCGACACGGTTGAGTACCAACACCAGATTCTGGCGGGTATAAGAACGGTTTTCCAAAGTTTTACGTACGAAAAACTTGAAGACTTTGGAGAGTAACCAGAAAATCGTAATCACGATTAGCGCGATACAGAAATAAGGCACACGTTCCCAGAAACCTTCCATGATCTTGTCAATGGTGCTGTAGGCATCATTATACTTGGCGGTATGTTCAATCACGGTCTGGGTCGTTTTTTCAGTTGCCTGATGTAACAACTCCGTGGTGCCCTCAGTTACCTGGCTTAAGGTATTGTTTTGCTCTGCCACAAAAATTCCACAATTCAAATTTTGCCTATTTTGCCTGATGTTCAGCAAAAAATTAATAAGGGCTTGAAGTCACCAGTGGATAATTTTAAAAATAACGGCGCTGTTGTTAAAAGTATTTGGTGGTTTTTTGCATCATTTCAGTAGGGGTAGGTGTTTGTTCTTCACCGCTCATATAACTGAATAAAGCGATAGATCCCAACAAGCTAAGCAGGGTCAGGATAATCATCAGCCAGGCCAGAATTTTTTCCCAGAGCAAGGTCATCCGTGCCGGACCATACTGATTAGTGCCTCGATCGCCCGCACCAAAAACGATATAAAGCCATACAAAAATGTTTACTAGCGGCAGCAAAAATAATAGCGCCCACCAGCCACTGCGGTTCATATCATGCAAACGGCGAACGGTCACCACTAAAGCGAAATACACATAGACCAGAACCATGGCCAGTACAACAATACTGGCCAAACCTTGCAGTGAAATCAGCCAGTTGGGATCCATGGAGTGGGTAGAAATATTCACAATATCAATGCTGAGACCCAGTGCGATACTGCCAAATAAAAAAATGAAATACAGAAATGCCGACCAGGCAATAAAGCTCAAGCGCCCGAAGCGACCTTTAATCGACAGGGGATGATCGGTTGCAGGCAGCGCAGGCGGGTTAAAGTAGGGAGATTCAGGCGATTTCATAAAGTGTATCCTGCTAAATCAGATGAAATAACTACAAGCGATCAATTTTATTTTTAAAGGGCTGTGCTACAGATCATACACAGTTGCGCAGAAGATTCTGTACTGTAAGTTGTGGTTTATTTTGATTGAATTTGTATAAACAATCTACGACGAAAGCATGATTGCCGGATTTGAAATAAGCAGGCCATACTGCCATTATGCATAAAAAACAATCAACAACGCAGCATTAACCTCTCGTGATGAGATAGAACAAAATCAAGGAAGTGACCTATGCAAGAGATCTATCCAGTACCCGAAGAATTTAAAAAAACAGCACGTACGCTCGAAGACCAGTACTTCGAACGTTATCAGTATTCTATAGAACAGCCAGATAAATTTTGGGCAGAACAGGCGCAACGTCTGGACTGGATCAAGCCCTTTACCCAAGTCAAAAATACCAGTTTTAATAAAGACGATTTTAAAATCGAATGGTTTGCCGATGGTCAGCTCAATGTCAGTGCCAACTGTCTGGATCGGCATCTGAAAGAACATCCTTATAAACCGGCGATCATCTGGGAAGGGGATCATCCTTCGCGGCACAAGATTATTTCCTTTGCCGAGCTGCATGATGAAACCTGCCGTTTTGCCAATGTGCTGAAGAAAAATGGCATCCAGAAAGGCGACCGGGTCATGCTGTATATGCCGATGGTGTCTGAAGCCGCGATTGCCATGCTGGCCTGTGCACGGATCGGAGCGGTACATTGCGTGGTATTTGGTGGTTTCTCGCCAGATTCTCTGGCTAGCCGGATTGAAGACTGTCAGGCGAAAATGGTGATTACAGCCGATTCCGGCATGCGCGGCGGTAAAGCCATTCCGCTGAAAGCCAATGTCGATGAAGCACTGAAACTGGCGGGTACAGACTCCATTCAAAATGTAATGGTGGTACACCGCACCGGTAACCCGATTGAAATGCAGGACGGGCGTGATCTGTGGTATCACACGGAAATTATGTCAGTGAATGACATCTGTCCACCGGAGCCAATGAATGCCGAAGATCCGCTGTTTATCCTGTATACCTCAGGTTCCACCGGCAAGCCTAAGGGCGTGATGCATAGCACTGGCGGTTATCTGACCTATGTGAACTGCACCTTCCGTGAAGCATTTGATATCAAGCAGGATGATGTGTTCTGGTGTACCGCAGATGTGGGCTGGATCACCGGACATTCCTATGTGCTGTATGGGCCTCTCTCGAATGGTACGACAACGGTAATGTTTGAAGGTGTACCGCAATATCCAAGCTGGGCACGTACCGGGCATATTGTCGACAAGCATAACGTCACTATTCTCTACACTGCACCAACGGCGATCCGCGCCATGATGCGAGAAGGGGATGCTTTTGTACGGGAAAGTGATCGCAGTAGCCTGAGAATTTTAGGATCAGTGGGTGAGCCGATTAATCCGGAAGCCTGGAACTGGTACTACACTGTGGTCGGTGAAAGCCGCTGTCCTGTCATCGATACCTGGTGGCAGACTGAAACTGGCGGTTTCATGATTACGCCATTGCCGGGTGCGACTGATTTAAAACCGGGTTCTGCGACACGGCCTTTTTTCGGCGTACAACCGGCTATTGTCGATGCCGATGGCAAGGAACTGGAAGGCGAAGCTGAGGGTAATCTGGTGATTAAAGACTCCTGGCCGGGTCAGATGCGTACCATTTGGGGCAATCCGGAGCGTTTTATTGAAGCTTATTTCTCGACCTATCCGGGTACCTATTTCACTGGGGATGGAGCACGTCGTGATAAAGATGGTTATTACTGGATTACCGGCCGGGTGGATGATGTCCTAAATGTATCCGGACACCGTTTAGGTACTGCAGAAATTGAAAGTGCACTGGTGGCGCATGAATCGGTGGCAGAGGCCGCTGTAGTTGGTATGCCGCATGATATTAAAGGTCAGGGAATTTGTGCCTTTGTGACCTTGCAGGCTGATGTTGCCAGTTCAGATCAATTACGTGGGGAGCTGGTCAACTGGGTACGCAAGATTCTCGGGCCAGTGGCGACTCCCGATGCCTTGCACTGGGCGCCGGCATTGCCAAAAACCCGTTCCGGGAAAATCATGCGCCGGATCCTGAGAAAGATTGCAGCTGATGAGCTGGACAGTCTCGGAGATACTTCCACCCTGGCTGAACCGCAAGTGGTGGATCATCTGATCGCAGAGGTACAGCGTAATAACGCTTAAATTTAAACTTTTTAAATGCCGGCGTCCTGCCGGTATTTTTATATCGGGAATAAGCTCTGCATGCTTTCGGATATAGTGACAGGCTGCAATCTGCTAAGCTCGAGCCATGCTGAATATAGGTCCAAAAACAATGAATATACGACAATCATATCTCGATCAGTCGCCTTTAGAGATTGCCCGGGAACTGGCTGAAACTTTTGCCCCAACTGCAGCAGAGCGGGACAAACAGGGGGGGAATCCCAAAGCTGAGCGTGACCTGATTCGTCAGAGTGGCCTGCTCGGTTTGTCTATTCCGAAGCAGTATGGCGGTCAGGAAGCAGATTGGCAGACCATTTTTAGCACCATTCAGACCATTGCCCAAGTCGACAGTTCATTGGCCCATGTCTATGGCTTTCACCATTTGCTGATTGCGACCGTGCAATTATTTTCTCAATCTGAACAATATGCTCCGTGGTTTGAACAGACTGCCCAAAATAATCTGTTCTGGGGTAATACTTTGAATCCGCTGGACCGTCGTACCATAGCCATAAAAGTTTCAGAAAACGAATATATTTTTCATGGCGATAAAAGCTTCTGCTCGGGTTCGATCGATTCGGATATGTTGCTGTGTTCAGGCTATAACGAAGCCGGAAAATTGCTGATAGGTGTGATTCCTACCCAGCGAGAGGGCGTGAGCTTTCTGGGTGACTGGAATAATATAGGCCAACGCCAGACCGACAGTGGTACCAGCCATTTTGAGCAGGTCAACATTCATGAAGATGAATTGCTGTTAAATCCCGGTCCACTGAGTACGCCATATTCCAGCCTGCGTCCTTTGATTGCCCAACTGATTTTCGTACATCTGTTTTTGGGCGTGGCAGAAGGGGCATTTGACGTCGCCAAACAGACCGTAAAAACTCAAAAAGCCTGGTCCAAATCACTGGCAGAAGATGCAGTCAATGATCCTTTTACCCAGAAGCATTTTGCCGAGTTCTATGTACAACTAGAAGGTGGACGTTTACTGGCAGATAAAGCGGTTCAGGCTTTACAGGCAGCCTGGGAGCTTGGGAATGATTTAAGTGCTGAACAGCGCGGTGAAGTCTCAGTTGCCATTGCCACAGCGAAAATTGCCGCAACCAATACCTCTCTCTATATTACCCAGAATATTTTCCAGGTGATGGGTGCGCGGGCCACCACGGCCAAGCTCAATCTGGACCGTTTCTGGCGCAATGTCCGCACCCAGACCTTGCATGACCCGATCGATTATAAATATCAGGAAGTGGGGGAATGGGTGCTGACTGGAAAAGTGCCTGATCCGAGTTTTTATTCCTGATCTAAAAATAAAACAGCCTCTTTATCGGAGGCTGTTTTATTCGGGATGAAAAAGTTTGGTTTTAAATTTACTTAAACGCTTCAATCGCTCTTACACGAGAGGCTTTTAGATCCACAATCGGTTTTGGATAATCCAGTGCAAGATCCGGATTTTTAGCATAGGGTTCATGAATAGATTTAGCATTCAGATGTGTCAGTTCTGGCACCCATTGACGGATGTAATCCCCATTCGGGTCAAACTTCTGTGACTGGCTGACCGGGTTAAAAATCCGGAAATAAGGTACGGCATCCATGCCGGTCGAGGCACACCATTGCCAACCGCCATTGTTCGCTGCCAGATCGCCATCAATCAGATGCTGCATGAACCAGCTTTCTCCCAGACGCCAGTCAATCAGCAGGTTTTTACATAGAAACATCGCAGTAATCATGCGCACCCGGTTATGCATCCAGCCAGTGGCCCGCATTTGCCGCATGCCGGCATCGACAATTGGAATCCCGGTTTGTCCTTGTTGCCAGGCAGCCAAATTATCCGGTGCATTGCGCCACTGGATGTTATTGGTATTTTCCTTAAAAGGCCGATGCCTAGATACACGGGGAAAATCAAACAGGGTATGCAGATAAAACTCGCGCCAGAGCAGTTCATCCAGCCAGGTCTGCTGACCGATATCATCAATCTGGAAATAACTGTCCTTAAACAGGGTCTGCATACATTGACGGATTGAGAGGATGCCTATATTCAGATACGGTGACAGGCGGCTGGTACCATCGACTGCAGGTAGCTCTCGCTCGGTTTTATAGTGAGCTATTTTATCCTCGATAAAATCATCGAGCAGCTCTAAGGCAGCATGATCCTGCGCAGGCCAGAGCTGGGCAGTATGATCGACAGAATAATCAGCCGCAAATTTTTGAAGATCAAAGCTGTTCAGCTGGTCTGGTAATTCAACCGGATCTTGAGCCTGAATGTCAGGGTAACAGCCCGGTATATTCTGAATCAGTCGCTCATAGCACTTTTTCTTGAATGCGCTATAGACCTGATAGGGTTGATTGGACTGATTGCGGATACTGGTCAGTGGAAACAGGCTGCGATCATGATACAGCTCGACCCGGATCTGCTGCTGTTCCAGTATCTGCTGTACCTGTGCATCACGTTGCAGTTCATGCACGCCCACTTCAATATTGGCATGTAGCGTATCAATCTGCAGTTTTTGGCACAGACTTAGCATTTCGGCAGACAGGTCTTGCCATAAGGGAACATTTAAAATGATTAATGGAATATTCAGCTGCGCTAACTGCTGCTTTAAGACGTCGAGGCGGCGCAGATAAAAATCGATTTTAATCCGGGCATCCTGATGCAGCTTCCATTGTTCGGGAGAGAGAACCACCAGTGCTATACAGGTGCCTTGCTGGGTGGCATGCCACAGCGCGGCATGATCATGAATGCGGAGGTCTTGACGAAACCAGATCAGTTGCATTGTTAAAATTCTTGGAAAGTCGTTAGTGCAGAATTTTAAGGAATTGATGGTCTTAAACCTAGCCAGACAACAATTTTATCACATAAAAAAATCCCCCAAGCCGAGCCTCGAGGGAGGGAGTGAATCTGCTGAGATTTATTAGAATGATTATACGGGCTCAGCTTCTTCTTGCTGCACAGGCGTTACCTGTTGTGCTTCAAGCTCACGAACCAAAGGCAGTACCTTCTGGCCAAAATATTCAACCTCTTCAATAAAGTGCAAGAAGCCTGACAGAATCAAATCAACGCCAACTTTTTTCAGTTCGATAATCCGTTCAGCAATCTGCTGCGGTGTCCCGATCAGATTGGTGCGGAACCCGTCATTGTATTGCACCAGATCTTTAAAGGTGGATTTGGCCCAGTTGCCTTCACCTTCCTGACTTGCTGCGCCGGCTTCACGGGTGGCCTCACCAAAAGATTTTACTGCCTGCACATTGGCCTTGCTAATAATTTCCTGCAAGACGGCCTGGGCTTCTTCTTCGCTATCGCGTGCAATCACAAAGGCATTTACACCAATTTTCACCGAGTGATGATTTGCCTTGGCTTTTTCACGAATATCATCGATCTGTTTTTTCAGCTCTTCCGGGGTATTGCCATTGGTGAAGTACCAGTCAGATACGCGAGAAGCCATATCACGTGCTGCCCGGGAACTGCCGCCCTGAA
Organism: Acinetobacter sp. AR2-3; assembly: GCF_001878775.1. Taxonomy (NCBI): domain Bacteria; kingdom Pseudomonadati; phylum Pseudomonadota; class Gammaproteobacteria; order Moraxellales; family Moraxellaceae; genus Acinetobacter; species Acinetobacter sp. AR2-3. The sequence continues at coordinate 48,918 of NZ_MJIQ01000021.1, read as the reverse complement.
AGATTTCAATATGCGGTTTTTGTAGCGGTTTCGGACTCAGGGTATAGTCTTTGAATTGATAATATTTACCTTCAAAATTAAAGTTGTTTTGGGTCCAGCCCCCTTTCAGGCTACGGATAAACTCTTCCGAACGGGCATAACGCTCGTCATGTTCCGGCCATTCTTCACCAATCGCATCAAATTCACCACGGAACCAACCACTGACCACATTGATCGCAATCCGGCCATTGCTCAGATGGTCAATCGTCGCCAGTTGTTTGGCAGCCAGTGCCGGCTTCCAAGGACCCGGCAGAATCGCGGCAATGACTTTCAGGCGTTCAGTTTTGGCCAGAATACCATGACTGAAACTCACCGATTCATGCTGGTTTTCTGCATTATAGCCGGCAGTAAAACGGATCTGGGTCAGAGCATAATCAAAGCCTGCCTGTTCAGCGGTTTGTGCCAGACGCACGTTATAGTCATAGCTCCAGTCGGTGCGCTGCTCGATGTTACTGACCACCAAGCCACCACTGACATTCGGTACCCAATAGGCAAATACGATATTTTTATCATTCGACATATTCATCACCCTCTGCAATGCAGTGTTCAAGCCACTTGAGTCTTTGGTGCTTTTTTGCTATGTAAACGCGATTCTGCGGCATCCAGGCTCGGCACGGCTGCAGAAGGTAATACTTCTTCTTGTTCGATCTGCTTGTTAATGCCCAGATTTTGACTCGCTTGAATGGTTTTTTCTTTAATGACCTCAGCACGTTGTCCCTTGGCCGGTGCCCATTCAAGAATCGGCAATGCACGCGCCACAGCCAGAGTAATCCGGTCGCGGAGCAATTCACTGTGAATGGTATATGCAGGGGTGAAATCGCGGTCGGTGGCATAGACCCCAATCGGTAAAGTTTGTGCCTGGAAGAAGCTGAATAATGGACGCAGTTGATGTTCAAGCACCAGCGCATGACGGTCACTGCCACCGGAAGCCGCCAGTAATACCGGAACATCCACCAGCGCCGTTTGCTCGACAAAGTCAAAGAAATGCTTGAACAGGCCGGTAAATGAAGCGCGGTATACAGGAGTGCCCACAATCAGCGCATCTGCGGCTTCTACTGCTGCCAGATCATCCTGAACGCGTTGCGGCAACTGATTGCGGTAAATTGCACCGCCCAAGAGCGAACCAATTTCGCTAAATTTAATGAAATGCACATTGATTGGTGTCGCTTCCCCAAGCTCATCCAGAATGGCCTGAACCAAGGCTTCGGTTTTTGAAGGATGATTTAAACCGCCAGATACGGCAACAATATTTAAGGGTTTTTGCGCATTAAAATTAGACATATTTAGAACCTGAAAAATAGGGATAATCTCGGAATGTCCCTATTAATCCCGATTCAGCGAAGGCGTGTAAAATAACGAAAAGCTGAAAAGTTATCTGATTTTGCGATATACGACAAAGACCTGATTTTTTAAAATTAATTTAGGGTTAAGTTTATGATATTTATATTTATATTGAATGTAGATAAGCTTTTTCAGTGAGGAATAAGTGATATATAAAAAAGTGATGAGAATTAAACAATTATTGCAATAGTGCAAAAATGGGCAATTTTGAAGAAAAACTGCATATTATTTTAAAAATTGTAGTGTCTTGCATATCCTTAACCGGGTTGTGTGGTTAGAATAGGGACTACCGTGCCAAGATCTCTCTCACGTTGCCTATGAATATTTTAATCGTTGATGATCATCCACTATTTCGTCATGCCTTGATTCAAGCTGTACGTTATAGCCTGCCACAAGCCCAGATTCATGAAACTGCGGCAGTCAATGAATTTTATGAACGTCTAGAAAATGGCCCTGAGCCTGATCTTGTGCTCTTGGATTTAAACCTGCCGGGCGCTTCCGGATTTTCTGCCCTCGTGCATGTCCGCGCACAATATCCGTCTTTACCGATTATTGTAGTGTCTGCACATGAAGAAGTCAGCATTATCCAGCGTGCGATCGCGCATGGTGCAATGGGCTATATTCCTAAATCTGCCCACCCAAGCCATATCGGTGAAGCGATTCGTGAAGTGCTGGAAGGTGAAATCTGGTTACCACCAAATCTGCCAGCCAATATGAATTTTGATCCGCGTGCTGCCGATGAAACGGCTTTGGCAGAACGGATCCAGTCTTTGACGCCGCAACAGTTCCGGGTATTGATGATGGTGGCTGAAGGTTTATTAAACAAGCAGATTGCTTATGAACTGGATGTGTCAGAAGCGACGATTAAAGCGCATGTGACGGCAATCTTCCGTAAACTCGGAGTACAAAACCGGACACAAGCGGTATTGGCCATTAATGCACTGAATATTGAAGACCGCAAAATGTAAGTTCTGCATAGCCGAATTGAAAAAGACCTCCTTGGAGGTCTTTTTTTATGGGTGAAATCTGAAAAATTGAGTGCAAAGGCCTGAGTCAGCTAGGCGATATAATCCTGCTTGCGGGTGAAATCATCACAAAACAATGGATTTAAGGCACATTGCAATTCGTCAATCTGCTCTTCAGTGACATAACCTTTCGATTTCAGATATTCCGCCACGCGATCATCACGCAGACTCAGGAAAGTCGCATCATAAACACCCAGATCGACAAACAGCGCCGCAGTTTCCAGACTGTTAAAACGGTCCAGATAAACTTCATTTTCATACATCAGGAAGACATGTTCGTCGCGCGTATTCGGATCGACATGTAAACGCTGCGCCAACTCATGTGGGCAGGTTTTAATAAATAACAGATCAGACAGTTCATCAAACTGGGTGGTGTCCAGGCAATCTTCTTTATTTTTGACCTTACCCAGCCAGGCCTTAAAGACCAGTACCGCGCCACCACGCAGCAACATGCTCCAGATCTGATGACGGGTTTTTGCCGGAAGATCCTCTGTTTCGGCTTCTAAAGACTGAATCAGCTTGTCTTCCTGTTCAGCAATCTTTTCAAATAGGCCCAGACCTTGCGGCTTGTAGGCATAAGGTTCAAAGACATCAAAATGTAATTCATCAAAGACTTGCAGTGCCAGAGGGACTGCACTCTGATACAGCGTCTCCAGTGCCTGATACTGGGCATCATTCAGCTTGCTGTATTTAAAGATCTGTGCCCAGTCAATACTTGGCAATAAGGCATTGGCGCCATATTGACGGTGAAACTGCTGGGTCTGATTCAGGCCATGATTTTGATCTATGTTCATGTGAAGAACTCCGATATGCAGAAATAGATCAGCGACCAAAAAATTAAGGCTGCATGAGATGGGAACTGATCGTTTCTTATTCCTCTATTTTTAGAGCCAAGTGCAAGGGATAAAAAATACGACTAAAGTTATAGTAGTGGAAAATTACTCTTTAATTTTTATTAAAAACAATAAGATAATTAATTGTAACTAAGTGTACACATGTACATTAATACATTCGTCAGTTTTTGCCATAGTGAATTAAAAAATGAGCATTTTGGTCAATTTATTCAGCTGTATTTTCGGCATATTTGCTGCTTTTAGCACATTAGAATAAATTTTATGCAAGCTAGGTAAGTTTATGTGGCAGTTGAGTATAAAAAATGCCCATTTCAGGGTGTGAAATGGGCATTGATCAGATCGTTATCTACTTAGGAGTCGGAAATTTTCAGTCCAGATAACCATGAACGTAATGAGGCCGGTTTCAGCGGTTTTTTCAGCAGAACAATGTTTAGCTCTTTTAGACGTTGCGGCAATTCCGGATCGGAATCGGCGGTAATCAACGCGACCGGAATATCCTTCGAACGATGTTCCAGAATGAAATCCAGACCGATCTTGTCCTGATTCAGATGTTGATCCACCAGCCAGACCTGAATATTTTCCTGCTGAATCAGCATGGCTGCTTGTTCAGGTTCAGTGGCTTTAAACACCTGATAACCCCATTTGGTCAATAAGGTCGACATGCCTTCCAGAATGGTTTCATCATTATCCAGACATAGAATCTTAAAGGCTTTGCTCTTTAAAGGTACGGCCTGAACCGGTGCTGCGACCACTTTCGGTGCTTCGATCACAGGCACTTCAATCATAAAGCAGGAACCTTTACCCAGCGCAGAAGACACATGTACCGGATAGTCCAGCATGCTGGTCATGCGTTGTACGATCGCCAAACCTAGGCCTAGACCCTGTTCACCCCAAGGAGATGTGTGGCCGCAACGTTCAAATTCCTGAAACAGCTTGATACGCTGTTCTTCGGCAATCCCTGGGCCGGTATCCCAGACGCCAATGCGGATATGATTCGGTCTGCTACTCGAACGTAATACACCGACCACCACTTTACCTCTGGCAGTATAACGCAACGCATTGCTGACAAAGTTCTGGATAATCCGGCGAATCCATTGTGGATCGGTATCAATCCAGAACTGTGCATCATGCACACTGAACTTGATACCACGCTGTGCAGCGATGGATTTGAACTGGAGTTCCAGATCGCTGAGCAGGTCATGCAGCGGATAAGCCTGACGTTTCGGCTGAATGGTGCCGCCTTCCAGTCGGGCAATATCCAGCAGGGCAGACAACATGCTTTCTGCACCATGCAAAGCACGATCCAGTTGTTGTAAGGTCTTGCGGTCTTCATCATTCTGCACGCTTTGTTCGAGTGCGGTACTGAACAGGCGCGCGGCATGCATTGGCTGCAACAGGTCATGACTGGCGGCTGCAATGAAGCGGCTTTTTGACATATTGGCCTTATCGGCCTGTTCACGCGCCAGTTGCTGCTCGGACAATGCATCGGCCAGCTGCTGGGTACGGTCCTGAACGCGGGCTTCAAGCACGGCTTCATTTTCACGGAAGGCAGTAATATCGGCGAAGGTCGTTACGAAACCACCGCCTTCGATCGGATTACCGCGCATCTGAATGACGCGGCCATCTTTACGAATCCGTTCAAATTCATGGGCACTGCCGACTTGCATCCAGTGAATCCGTTTCCGGACATGTTCTTCGACCGAACCCGGACCACATTCACCACGTTCAGCGTTATAACGGATCAGGTCTGCGATCGGACAACCGACATAGACAATATCGGTCGGATAATCAAACAGTTTCAGATACTGATTGTTCCAGGCCACCAGACACATATTTTCATCAACCACGCTGACCCCTTGGGTCATGTGATCAATCATGGTCATGATCAGGTTCTGATTGAAGCGCTGCCATTGCGAGGCCTGATCGAGAATATTGGCGACCTGACCCAATGCCAAACCATTATTAACCATAGCCGTGGTCAACAGGGTACGTGCTGAAGCTGCCCCGATAGTCCCCGCCAGATACTGTTCAGTGAAACGCCACCACATGCCATTGGCACTGCTGTTTTCATTCAGTTCGACACTGTTTTGGGTGCAGAACTGCTGAAAAGCGCGGGTAGTGGGCCCTTCACCGGTAATGCGTTTGGCTAGGGTAATCAGGTCACCGACTTTTAAACGTGCGACATCCTGATGCGAATAGCTGACCTCGTTAGAAGGACTCTGCGAGGGTAGTGGCTTGGTTTCATAATAGAAGAAACTTTCGGCCTGAATCTGTTCGGCAATACTCGGCCGGAAAATACGGGAAATCCAGATATACAGCAGGGTATTTAAGCCCAGTGCCCAAACTACTCCATGGGTCAGCGGATCAAAAGACTCAAAACCGATCAGGGCTTCCGGTCTTAACCAGTTCCAGCCAAAAGGCCCTTGATTCAGCAAGCTTTGGCTAAAGCTGCTATAGGCTTCTGGCAGGCTGCGCAAAATGGTTGGAAACAGCAGGGTATAAGCCCACAAGGCAAAACCGGTCAGGAGTCCAGCATAGACACCCTGTTTACTACCGCCACGCCAGTACAGGCCACCGATCAGGGCAGGGGCGAATTGTGCCACCGCACTAAATGCCAACAGACCAAAAACCGACAACTGGTCAATATCATTAAAGAAATTGAAGAACAGGAAGCCCATCAACATCACGCCCAGGATACAGACCCGGCGAGTAAATTTCAGCACCAGCGGCAAGCGTTTGTCATGCCGGGAAATCAGCTTTAAACGCCACAACGCCGGCATGATCAAGTCATTGCTGAGCATGATTGACAGTGCCACAGAAGACACCAGCAGCATCCCGGTAGAGGCAGAAAAACCACCCAAGAAGGCTAATAAAGTGAGCCAGTCTTGGTTATAGCTAAGTGGCAAGGACAGTACCGCCACATCCGGAATGGCCAGATATTGCGGTGCAGCATGTAGCGCCCAGCTGGCAATGGGAATAATCGCCAGGGTAGTCAGAATCAAATAGACCGCAAACCAGCGCCGCGCACCGCGGATATGTTTTTCATCGCGCAGCTCAACCACCGCCACATGGAACTGGCGCGGCAGGCAAATAATCGCCAGTGCCGCCAGAAGGGTCTGAATCCAGAAACTTTGTGGTACGCCAAACAGTTGCACATCATGAAAAGTGGTACTGATATCGTTACTGATCTGTGCCAGATTTTCTGGTGCTTCAAACATAAAGAAACAGGCGACTGCCAACAGGGCGAAGAGTTTAACAAAAGACTCAAATGCTACGGCCAGCATCAGCCCGCCATGCTGTTCAGTATTGGCAATCTGCCGGGTACCAAACATCATCGCCAGTATTGCCAGAACCCCAGTTAGAAACAGCACGCCATTGGTGGTGCCGGTTACACCTGCGGAAGGTTCCAGAATGACGGCGGCACTCAGGGCAATGGCACGTAACTGCAAGGCCAGATAAGGCACAATTGCCACTACTGCTAGAATGGTTACCAGCGAAGCGAGGGGACCACTTTTACCATAGCGTGCTGCGACAAAGTCAGCGATCGAGGAAATGGCATGATGCTGTCTCACCCGTCCCAAACGGCGCCAGATGTCATAGCCGACGGCAACGAAGAGCAGCGGACCCAGATAGATCGGCAGGAAAATAATGCCTTCACGTACCGCAGCACCCGTGGCGCCATAAAAGGTCCAGGAGGAACAGTAGACGCCTAAAGTTAAACTAAACAATAGCATGCGCCCACGGGTACTCAGCCGGCTGGCATGTTTTTCCCCGTAGAAAGCGCAGATAAAGAGTAATGCGATATAGAGGGCGAGTACCCCTATGATGAGCCAACTGTTCATATAGCCTGATGTGTACTGAGCATGCCGCTATGATAACGCATCGTGAACGCTACAGTTTAAATTGATCATTTTTAACGACCAAAGTCTAAATTACAAGCACCTACGATTATTGTTAACGTGCAACAGTGATAATTCGAATTAAAAAATAGGCAGCCCAAGGTTGGGCTACAGGAGAGTAATTATGGATGAGGTACAAGTAGATCGTATTCTACAAAATCCAAAATTCAAGGAAATGGTCCGCAAGAAAAGTATGCTCAGCTGGACGTTGACCGGCATTATGCTATTTGTCTATGTGGGTTTCATGTTGCTGGTTGGTTACAACAAAGAATTTCTATTGTCTTCAATTTCAGGTGGTGTGACCACGTGGGGTATTCCACTTGGTCTAGGTATCATTGTCCTGTCGTTTATCTTGTGTGGTGTGTATTCCTACATTGCCAATAACAAACTTGATCAATTGACTGAAGAAGCAATCCGTGAAGTCGAAGCGATTGCGCATGAAAAAGGACACCACTAAGATGAAATGGAATTCTCTTATTGCCCTGGCGACCACGATAGTGGCTTCAGGCGTTGCATTCGCTGGTCCTGATCTGGGTGCAGCAGAACAGCAGGCGACCAACTGGCACGCGATTATCATGTTTGTGATTTTCGTAGGTGCTACGCTGTTTATTACCAAATGGGCAGCAAAACAAACCACCAATACCAAAGACTTCTATACTGCCGGTGGCGGTATTTCCGGTTTCCAGAATGGCCTGGCGATTGCCGGTGACTATATGTCAGCTGCATCGTTCCTGGGTATTTCCGCGATGGTATTCCTGTCCGGTTTTGATGGCTTGCTGTATTCACTGGGTTTCATGGTGGGCTGGCCGATTGTATTGTTCCTGGTGGCAGAACGTCTGCGTAACCTGGGTAAATACAACCTGTCAGACGTAGTGTCTTTCCGCTTGCAGGAAAAACCGGTACGTACCTTGGCTGCTCTAAGTTCACTGGTTGTGGTCGCGTTCTATCTGATTGCACAGATGGTGGGTGCAGGTCAGCTGATCAAACTTCTATTCGGTCTGAACTATAACATTGCAGTCGTGATCGTTGGCTTGTTGATGATGGCCTACGTGATGTTCGGCGGTATGTTGGCAACCACTTGGGTACAGATCATCAAGGCGGTGATGTTGCTGTCTGGTGCGACCTTTATGGCATTTATGGTCATGAAAGGCGTGGGCTTCAGCTTTACCAACATGTTTGAGCAGGCGATTGGTGTTTATTCAAAAGTGCATGACTTGAGCCTGGCAGATGCGACCAAGATCATGGGTCCGGGTAGTCTGGCGTCTAATCCGATTGATGCGATTTCTTTAGGTCTGGCATTGATGTTTGGTACCGCAGGTCTGCCACATATCCTGATGCGTTTCTTCACGGTAAAAGATGCCAAAGAAGCGCGTAAATCAGTCGTAGTTGCTACAGGTTTTATTGGTTATTTCTACCTATTAACCTTCATCATTGGTTTCGGTGCGATTCTATATGTATCGAACAACCCGCAATTCCTTGATGTTGCGAAAATGGCTGTGACTGGCAAGCTGGAGCTGGTGGGTGGTAATAACATGGCGGCGGTGCACCTGTCTGATGCAGTCGGTGGTGACCTGTTCATGGGCTTTATTTCTGCAGTTGCATTTGCCACGATTCTTGCAGTGGTTGCAGGTTTGACCCTGTCAGGTGCTTCAGCAATTTCGCATGACTTGTATGCCAACGTGTTGAAGAAAGGCCAAACCACGCCTGAATCGGAACTACGTATGTCTAAGATTGCGACTTTAGGTCTTGCGATCTTCGCGATGATTCTCGGGATTCTGTTCGAGAAACAAAACGTAGCCTTCATGGTCGGTCTGGCATTCTCGGTTGCGGCATGTGCCAACTTCCCGGTACTAGTATTGTCTATGTTCTGGAAAGGTTTGACGACACGTGGTGCAGTTATTGGTGGTGTTGCCGGTCTGGTAACCGCAGTAACCTTGATTGTGCTGTCTAAAGCAGTATGGGTCGATACTTTGGGTATTTCTGATACGCCAGTGAACCCGTTCAATGGTCCTGCAATCTTCGCGATGCCATTGTCATTCTTGTGCTGCTGGTTGTTCTCTGTGACGGATAATTCGGCACAGGCTCAGGCAGAACGCAAAGCCTTTGATGCGCAGTTTGTACGCTCACAAACTGGTATTGGTATCTCAGGTGCATCGGATCACTAAGATCTGCGCTACGCTAAAAAAGCCCCGTCAGGGGCTTTTTTTATGGAGATATCATCAAGTTTTTTCTTTAGTATAAACGCCGTATTGAATTGAGCTGGCTGGATTTGTGCAGTGTTATTTCAGTAATTTTCATACAAATCGCATATCTGCAAGCTGCTTTGAGCATGCTATGTTAAAAGCGGCTAACCATAACAATGTGTTCCCTACATGAAGATAGTGACAAGAAGAGCAACAAGAAGGGCATTATGAAGCAATCTCTGCAGCAGTTCTGGAACAGCTTTACCCATCTGCCTTCGGCATGGCTGTTGTGCCTGCAATTGCTGATCTTGATCTTGTCGGTATTGAGTTATGAAAGCGTGTCTTATCGGGCGGGAACCTGGGTACTGGGTGTTCTGGTTTTACTGGTGATTGCCAGAGTCATTCGCCAGACTCCGATGTTTACCATTTTAGGACTCAGCTTTGTCGCCGGCGCGATTTTCTTCTCCTCCCTGATTGTGCTGGGGCTGCATTATACCTGGATCCATGTCACCGCCAACCTGTTTGAAGCTGGTGCTTATTTCAGTGCAGCCTATGGCCTGCTGCGTTATATGTTTCATGACCGTTATCTGACCAAGGATGAACTTTTTGCCGCTGGGGCGGTCTTTACCTTGCTAGCCTGGGGCTTTGCCTTCCTTTACAGTATCTGCCAGCTCTTGGTGCCGTACAGCTTTTCAGACTCCGATCTGCAAGCCTATCAACCCTGGCTGGATCTGATTTTTCTCAGCTTCAGTGTACAGTCTGCAACAGGACTGTCCGATATCATGCCGGTCAGTCCGGTCGCACGGATGTTAGCGATTATTCAGATGTTTGTCGGGGTGATGTATCTGGCACTGATTGTATCCCGCTTAATTGCCTTGCAATATATCGCACGTCTACCGCATAAAAAGAACGTGAAAAATAGAGAAAACCCGCCTGAGTAATGACGCTCATCCTTTTATTGTATTGGTTACAGTAACTTAACGGCTTTATTTTGTGTCACATCCTAAAATAGCAGGAGATCTAGCTTCCATAGATTGAATCTGTCTGATCATTTTGACCTTACCAATAATTATTTGACGCTGTTTGTCGATCCAATTTCTAAAAAATGGAGGATGTATGCCTTCCACAAAACCATCCTGGTTTGCCAATATCAATCCAAATGTTTTTATCAGTACTGTCGCCATTATTGCGATATTTTTAGCGTTGGTCGTATTTGCACCCGATACTTTTTCAGTTCTCACCCAGCAAATGAACCAGTGGATTACCACCTCCTTTAGCTGGTTCTATGTATTGTCGGTGGCGATATTTCTCATCCTTCTGGTTTATATTGCCCTGTCGGATATGGGCAAAATCAAACTGGGGCCCGACCATAGCCAGCCGAAATATAGCAGTGCCTCCTGGTTCGCGATGTTATTCACCGCAGGGATGGGGATTGGCCTGATGTTCTTTGGCGTGGCCGAACCGGTGATGCATTATGTCACGCCACCTGCCGGTGAACCTGAAACCGTGCTGGCTGCACAACAATCTATGCGGGTCACCTTTTTTCACTGGGGCTTACATGCCTGGGCTATTTATACGCTTGTTGGCCTATCCTTGGCTTATTTTGCTTATCGGCATCAATTGCCTTTAAAAATCCGTTCGGCCTTGTATCCACTGATTGGTCAAAAGATCTATGGTCCGATTGGAGATGGCGTCGATACCTTCGCCACCATTGGTACGGTATTTGGTGTCGCCACCACGCTTGGTTTCGGGGTGACCCAAATCAATTCAGGTTTGAACTATTTGTTTGGCATTGAACAGGCACCCAGTACTCAGGTCATTTTGATTATTGTGGTCAGTGCCATGGCGGCGACTTCCGTATTTTTTGGATTAGACAAAGGAATTAAACGTTTATCTGAACTAAATTTGGTACTTGCACTGCTGTTGCTGATTTTTGTCTTTGTGGCAGGTCCGAGTATTTACCTGTTACAGACCACTATTCAGAATGCCGGACAGTATGTTTCAAATCTGTTTAGCATGACCTTTAATCTGTATGCCTATCAGCCAAGTGGCTGGATTGGCGGTTGGACCATCATGTACTGGGCTTGGTGGATTTCCTGGTCACCATTTGTTGGGATGTTTATTGCCCGGGTCTCGGAAGGGCGTAGTATTCGTGAATTTATCGTGGGTGTATTGCTGATTCCGACCGGATTTACCCTGATCTGGATGGGCTTTATGGGCAATGCCGCACTGTACAGCATTATGCATGAAGCCAATACTAACTTGCTAGAAGCAGTTCAGCGTGATTCATCTGTGGCTCTATTCGAATTTTTAGCTAATCTACCCTTCAGTTCAGTGACCAGTATCATTGCGACTTTACTGGTGATGCTGTTCTTTGTAACTTCTGCCGATTCAGGGGCATTGGTGACTGATTATCTGACAGCGAAAAGTGATAATTCGCCGACCTGGCAGCGTCTGTTCTGGACAGTGCTCATGGCTTTATTGGCTATCATCCTATTACTGGCGGGTGGCTTAGAGGCTTTGCAATCGGCCACGATCATGAGCGCCTTGCCATTTACATTTATTATGCTGCTGATGTGTTGGGGATTAATCAAAGCCTTACATCTGGATGTTACCAAAATGCATGCGCTGCAAGCCGCACGGATTACCCCGCGTGCGATCCAGAATCCGCGCAGCTGGCAACAGCGATTAGGCCTGATTATGCATTATCCGCACACTCAGGAAGAGGTGCAGCAGTATATTCACAATACAGTGAATAAGGCATTTCTCAGCTTTCAAAGTGAATTGAAACGGCGCCGATTACACGTGGTGATTAGCCCGCTAGAAGACGGTATACAGCTCCGTGTTGATCATCAGGATGAAATTAATTTTATCTATCAGGTCAATGCCACCCAGACTTTAAGTCCAAGCTTTATGTCTGAACTGGAGAATGCGAGCGTAGATTCCTATCAGGCAGAAGTCTTTTTAAGAGAAGGTGGGCAGGGTTATGATGTGATGGAGTGGACGCAAGAAGATCTATTGCAGGACATCATTGACCAATATGAACGTCATTTGCACTTCTTAAGTCTGGTACGTACACCTGAGTAAACGAAGTCATAAAACAATAAAAAAGGACGCAATATGCGTCCTTTTTTCTTTTCAGCATCTAATCAGAAATTAGAAACGGAATTTGGCATTTACACCAATCGTTTGTGTATCCAGTGCTTGGCCTTCAGCATTTGCATTTACATAAGATGCGCCAACTGCAACAGCAGGAGTGATGAAGTAGTTTACGTTCGCGCCCCAAGCTTTGTCTGGAGAATCAGCAAAGCTAGATTCCATATAAGATGCGCCAACGCTTAACTGTGGGTTAAGGAAAAGAGTTGTACCTAAGTTGTAGGCAGTATCTTCACCATAAACCAGGCCACTTTCAAAACCAATTGACATGTTAGTACCGTCAATCGCGCCTACATATTTAGTGCGGGCAGTGATTGCGTCTTGGTCTTCATTGATTGTGCCAGATTCAAGAGCAGCTTTAGCAACACCGTTGTTAAACATGTTGAAAGCATCATAAGAAGTTTGGTCAGCAACGCTGGTATAACCCACAGCAACCAAGAAGTTAGGGATTAGTAATGCACCCAGTTCTAATGCATAGCGGTCACCATTGTCATCAGTTTCAAGTGCATTTTTGCTGTCATTAATGGTGTGGTTATAAGATGCACTTGCATAAGCAGGAACAAATTTAGTCGGGATATATGCTTCAGCTTTAGCACCATATGTATGAGAAACGATGTCTAGACCCGCTTCATCATATTCGCCATAGTTATATGCTAAAGAAACATTAGATGCTTGGTTTAAAAAAGCAGCTTCAGCTAAAGGACCTTTAGAAGCATCAACATTGTTGAAGTAGTAAGTACCTTGAACCGCACCAGTGAAGTTCTGTTCATTCGCAGTGTTGTCGATGAACTCTGACTGACCTTGAACTTCAAATTGATATGCTTGAGCACCGGTCATGGCTAATAATAAAGCAGTGGCTAAACCGAGTTTTTTCATGATATTTACCGTTTTGTTACAAGATGTGTACAACTTTAGAACATATTGTATTGTAACAATTTATTAAGTCAATCTAATTCAAAATCGCTATTTTTTTAAGCTAAATCATTGTATTAATTTTGTGTAAAATTCAAGTATTAGGCTCGGAAGCCATTTTAGATAAAAAATCTTGTATAACAAAAAGCTAGACTTTAAATATAGAGTTGGGATTAAAGATTAAGGAGAAATTGTGTGGCTATTTAAATCACTTAATACGATTAAATTTCATATGTTTATCTATTAAAACAATTAAAAATAAGTGAGCTAATTCATAAATTTGTCAAGAAGTGCAAGGTGTCTGGCGCCTCATGTCTTGATTGGATTGCTTGATTTTAGAGCATCATCAGCTTGGGCTTTAGAGTGGATGTCTGTTTTTTGAGCTAAATGGGCATGATTTATAATCTTGACTGAAGCAATCGGCTTTACATTTTTAGGGGAATTTTACATAATATGAAAATCAAGTTAGAGTTCACACTTTCAGAGTGATTTAGCCTGATTCTCCACAATTTTTTGTTTTATCGCCCAGCTTTCCCCAAGGTTGGGCTTTTTTTTGTCCAGCATTTTTTATTTCGGATCATTCCGTTTCTGAAAAACCTTTAATTAAAAAAGATGATAAGAAGAAATATTATAATAATTTTAAGCACCAAAATAGTGCATATTAAAAAGTAAAAATAGAGGTCTAAAATTCAATAGCTAAAAAAAACCCCGATTTTCATAGAAAATCGGGGTTTTTTCGCCAAAATTTGCGGGTAAACTAAAATATCTGCTGAGGAATAATTTAACTCGCCCTAATGCGGTGCATTATGCACCTATTTGTTGCAGGTGTAAATAGTGCAGAAAGCAAGTTTTTATATTTTTTTAGCTGCTTAAATTCCCTTTTTTTTTATAAGACTTTATAGAGAGCTGTGGTCACGAAACCCTGCATTAACATTTCAAATAAACCAACTTAAGTATCTGAAAAATAATAGATGATAAAAATTCATTAAAAACATAAGTGAAGTAGGGCTAAAGGCTTTAAGACCATCCTGTTTTATTTGTATAATAATCAATCTATTTAGCTTTGCTTGTCATATTGGGGCGTAATACAACAGCATGAATACCTTACGCTCTGAGTGGATCAGTAAACGTTTGTACTGGTCGATGTCGATTATTATTTTATGTTTACTTTGCATCTGTATTCCCTTAATTGTGAGTAGCAGTCAAAGTTATTTAAAATCCAGACAAACCTATCAACAATTGAATGCATTACAGCAGGTCGCTGATCTGGCAAATAAAATTTCGCGTGAGCGTGCGCCTGCCAATAAGGCCATGTCGAGTTCGGTGCAGGAATTTGCCCAGCATCAGCAAGAGCTAATCAGCTACCGTCGACAGGTGGATCAGCAGCTCTACCAGACGGCTGATGTCTTGACGGAGGTCGGTTTTAACAACCTGAGTCAGCAACTTTCACAGCTTGAAATCAGCCTGAAAAAAGGACGTGCACAGGTTGATGCTTATACCCGGATGCCACGTCAGCAACGTAGTGCACAAGAACTTGATCAGGCGATTCTGGCCATGTTTGCTGCCTGGGAAAATTGTCGTGAACTTTTACGTGACGTGGCGGTGGCTTCAGATAGCTCATCGACCCCTCTGAATAACTATATTAGCCAGATTTTATTTTTATCTGATTTACGTGACCAGGCGGGGCGGGTGGCCTCATCTATCATGGCGCATGTGGCTTTTGAAGCGCCGCTTCCCACTGAAAATATTACCCGCTCTTTACAGACCCAACATCAGGTGCGTTATTTGTGGGCCTTGATTGATACCATTCAACCTGCTCAAGATAAAACAGAGGAATTCATCCGTTTACATCGACGGGTAGAAACCGAGTTTATTCAGCAGGGCTTACCGATTGTGAGTGAGCTGATCAGTGACAGTCTGGAACAACGTGACTACCGTTTGAGCGGAACAGAGCTGACTGAAGCGATCGTAGATAAATTTGCGACTGTGGTAGACCTGCAAACTTATCTGCTGCAATACAGCAGAGATGCCGCTATTCAAGAAATGAACAGCAATATGCAGCGTTTGATCTGGAGCGTGTTGGTATCGCTGATTTCATTACTCACCGCGATTTCCACCATGGTCTTTGCACGCAAACAGGTATTTTTGCCACTGATTCAGGCACGCCGCATGTTGTTGAGTTTGTCTAAAAACTCGGGTCGTCAGAAAGTTGATATGCGGTTGCGTGAAGTGAATCATTCGGATTCCTTATTCGCTGCCATTCAGAAATTGCAACAGATGTTGCAAGAACGTGATGCGCTAGAGTTCCGTTTAAAGAATATTGCCCATTCCGATTCTTTGACCGGATTATCCAACCGTTTCGCGCTAGAAGAATATATTCGTTTTATGGAAAATCAGCCGGGTCAATTGAGCCAAACCTGTTTGATGATTATTGATATTGATCATTTTAAACAGGTGAATGATCAATATGGGCATATTATTGGCGATCAGGTGATTCAGCTGGTGGCCGAGCGTTTAAAGGCCAATGTCCGTGCTACAGATTTGCTGGTACGTTATGGGGGCGATGAATTTCTGGTGCTGATTGAAAATATCCAGATGCAGCAGGCATTGATTTTGGCCGATAACATTCGGGCTGAAGTGGCTGAGCGTCATATTGTGACTGCAGCAGGAGACGAGATTCAGATTTCAGTCAGTATCGGGGTTGCCATTGGTGCCATGTCCTGGATGGCTTTATTGTCAAATGCAGATGATGCGTTGTTTGCAGCAAAGGCCAAAGGACGTAATGCGGTGGCAGAAGTTTAAATGGTATAAGCGTGTGACTTAAAATTAAAAAATAATTTCGAGATGTAGTTTTTATAAAACATCATCAGTGCCATTTATTCAAATAAATAAAAAAATTATAAAATTTCAGGAGTATTTAAAATGAGTAAAAATTGCATTTTCTGTCAAATCGTCAAGGGTGAAATACCCTGTCATTTGATTGATGAAAATCATAAGTTTATGGCTTTTCTGACTATCTTTCCCAATACTTTGGGCGCGACTGTCGTCATCCCAAAACAGCATTATTCGAGCTACGCATTCGAACTGGATGATCAGGTTCTGACAGATCTGATGCTATATACCAAACAAGTGGCCTTAAAGCTGGATCATTATTTTGAGGATGTGGGCAGAACAGGGATGATTTTTGAAGGTTTTGGTGTCGATCATGTGCATGCCAAATTATTTCCGATGCATCAGACCCAAGGCCTGCATGAGAATTGGCAACCCGTGAATTCTTCAATCGATAAATATTTCGATGCCTATGAAGGTTATATTTCATCGCATGATGCGCAAAGAGCAGATGATCAAGAACTGGCACAATTGGCTGAAGCAATTCGTTTAATAGAATAGTGAGAAATAAAAAAACGGTGAATGAATCACCGTTTTATCATACTTATTGGATGGATAAAATCGCCCCTACCCCTAAGTCCTATATGACGTCAGATAAAGAAGAAAAATCTCTCCTTTTTCAAAGGAGGGTTGGGGAGGATTTAAAAAAAATTACTTCAACAACGGCTTCAAGAATTTACCCGTATGTGACGCTTTCACTTTCACAACCTGTTCAGGCGTACCTTCCGCAACAATCATACCACCACCTGAACCACCTTCAGGACCTAAGTCCACGACCCAGTCAGCAGTTTTAATCACGTCCAGATTATGCTCAATGACCACGATGGTATTGCCCTTGTCACGGAGCTGATGCAGGATATCCAGCAGTTTGGCAATATCATGGAAATGCAGACCCGTGGTCGGTTCATCCAGAATATATAGGGTTTGACCAGTATCGCGTTTGGCCAGTTCACGTGCCAGTTTGACACGCTGTGCTTCACCACCAGAAAGAGTGGTCGCAGACTGACCCAGACGGATATAACCCAAACCGACCTGATGTAATGTTTCCAGACGACGGTGAATCACCGGAATCGCATCGAAGAAATGCATGGCATCTTCAACGGTCATCTGCAAGACATCGGAAATATTCTTGCCCTTATAGTTTACTTCCAGCGTTTCACGATTATAGCGTTTGCCATGACAGGCATCACATGGCACATACATATCCGGTAGGAAGTGCATCGCTACCTTGATCATGCCGTCACCTTCACAGGCTTCACAGCGGCCACCTTTCACGTTAAACGAGAAACGACCGGCAGCATAACCGCGTGCCTTGGCTTCTTGCGTCTGTGAAAACAGTTCACGAATCGGGGTAAATAGGCCGGTATAAGTCGCCGGATTGGAACGCGGGGTACGTCCAATCGGACTCTGGTCAATATCCACCACTTTGTCGAGGAACTGTAAACCATCAATCGATTCAAACTTTTCCGAAGTTAAAGTGGTGGCACCATTGAGCTGGGTCGCCGCCAAAGGTAACAAAGTCCGGTTAATCAAGGTCGATTTACCTGAACCGGACACCCCGGTAACACAGGTCATAATACCTAAAGGAATGGTCAGATCGACTTTTTTCAGGTTATGCCCGGATGCTCCCATCAGCTTGATCTGTTCTTTAGGCTTAGGCGGTTGAATCCGTTTTTTCGGCACTTCAATTTTTAATTTTCCGGATAAATATTTTCCGGTCAGCGAGTCCGGATTGGCCAGAATTTCATCATACGTTCCTTCGGCAATCACATGCCCACCATGCACACCGGCACCCGGACCGATATCAATAATATGATCGGCGGCACGAATCGCATCTTCATCATGCTCGACCACCAGCACGGTATTGCCCAGATCACGCAGACGGATCAAGGTCTGTAATAGACGGTCGTTATCACGTTGATGCAAACCAATTGACGGCTCATCCAGCACATACATCACGCCCATCAAACCGGCACCGATCTGTGAAGCCAGACGAATTCGCTGTGCTTCACCGCCCGAAAGGGTTTCGGCAGAACGGGACAGACTCAGATAATTCAGGCCAACCGATACCAGAAAATGTAGACGTTCACGGATTTCCTTGAAAATCTTGTCGGCGATTTCACCGCGTGCACCTTCCAGATGAATGCCCTGATAATAACTTTCAGCATCGCCGATCGACATGCGGGTAATGTCAGCAATGGTCTTGTCCAGAATTTTCACATTACGCGAAATTTCATTCAGACGTGAACCATCACAGGCATCACAGGCAGCATTGGATAAATACTGCGCCAGATCATCACGCACATAATTACTTTCAGTTTCACGATAACGGCGTTCCAGATGCGGCAAAATCCCTTCAAAAGGAATGACCCGATTATGACATCGGCCACGTTCATCGATATAGCTCAGATCAATTTTTTCTTTGCCAGTGCCGTAGAGAAATTTCTTCTTGGTGTCGGCATCCAGTTCATTCCATGGAGTTTCCAGAGAAAAACCAAAATGCTCGGCGACTTTCTGGATCATGCTGTAATAGTAAGGACGCTGACGGTCCCAACCACGAATCGCGCCTTGGCTAACGCTGACCTCAGGATTAGGAATCAGTTTGTCGGCACTGAAATGGCTGCGGGTCCCTAGACCATCACAGACCGGACAGGCACCAAAAGGATTGTTGAATGAAAACAGGCGTGGTTCCAGTTCAGCCACTGCACGGTCACATTCCGGGCAGGAGTGTTTGGCTGAAAACACACGATCGTTATGCTCGCCCTTCATCCAGGATAAAATCGCGATATCACCACCTAAACGTAGCGCGGTTTCAAAACTTTCTGCAATGCGGTTACCTAAGTCATCACGGACTTTAAAACGGTCCACCACCACTTCAATGGTATGTTTTTTCTTTTTGTCCAGTTCAGGTGGCGGATCAATTTCCATGATCTCGCCATCGACGCGGGCGCGGACGAAACCCTGGCTTTGTAGCTGTTCAAACAGCGCCGTATATTCACCTTTACGTTCACGCACCACCGGTGCTAATAGTAAAAGAGCAGTGCCTTCTTCTAATGCTTTGACTGCATCGACCATTTCAGTAACCGTTTGTGCCACCATCGGCAGATCATGTTCAGGACAGAACGGTGTACCGACACGCGCATACAGCAGGCGTAAATAGTCATAAATTTCGGTAATGGTACCCACGGTCGAACGCGGGTTATGACTGGTAGATTTCTGTTCGATGGCAATCGCTGGACTCAAGCCTTCAATAGAATCCACTTCCGGTTTTTCCATCTGGGAGAGGAACTGGCGGGCATAGGCAGACAGCGATTCCACATAACGGCGCTGACCTTCGGCATATAAGGTATCAAAGGCAAGCGAGGACTTTCCTGAACCAGACAGTCCCGTAATCACCACAAACTTGTCGCGTGGTATATCAAGGTTCACATTTTTCAGGTTATGGGTACGTGCGCCTCGAATACGGATGTGGCTTTGGCTCATGCAAGGATCCTAGAATATTCATCAAAAACCCTTATATGATACCGGATGAAAAATGTTCAAGTGCAAATAAAAGTATTTTAAACGTCAAGTTATGTCGGTGATTGGTCAATTCATCACAACATTAAGAAACACAACAGCAGATCATTTAAATATTCACAATCATCATGTACAAGGTAAATACTTAACAAGCCGCTGCATAACGGCGTTCAAAGATCGACTCAATCTCTTCAAAACAGCGGTCACGTAGCACATCATGATGCAGACGTGCATAAAAATTGACTTCATTTTCCAGAATGTGCAGAAAGTCCTCATAGTCTTTTCGGAAAAAATCCAGGTCGAGCAAATCGTTACGGCGTGCCTGATGACAGCGATACTTTTCAATAAATTTCAGCAGATGTTTCTGGATATGCGTGTTGGTATGGTAAATCAGATAAGTGGCTGCCGAACCACAATCTAGACAGCCTTGTTCCAGATAGATTTCTTCATTGTTGAACCAGCAACATTGCAGGGTAAAAAATGCCCGAATCGCTTCGGTGCCTAAAGTGTCCATATTGTCTGCCTCTTTCCGGGATTGAATTTATTAATTGATAATTATTCTCAATTATTGTGCGGCAATTTTGGGCTTATAGCTAGGTCTAGCGTAGTGGCCCGTTCTATCCTTGTTTTTTTCAGACTAAGCCGTTTTTATGATCGGTTTATGACAGTAGAAATTTTTTTAAACGGCTATAACCAAAAAGCCCTGTCTTAAACAGGGCTTTTTTTATTCGTCCGTCTTATTCATCCAGACCAGGCCACTGGCGTTGCTCAAAGGCACTATGCCAGAATAACCATTCCAGACGGGCAGCATGCGTATAAGCTGCATGCATTTTTTCCAGTGTATCTGCATCGACACGCGCCGCAACACGGTCAACGGTTGCAATCACATTCCGTACCGCAGTGTGGAATTCCTCTCCTGAATAGGTATCCACCCAGGCTTGATACGGATTATTCAGCGCAGAGTTGTCGACAATATCTTTGCCAACTTCGGCATAAATCCAGAAACAAGGCAGCAACGAGGCCAGCACCACCGGGTAGCTTTCTGACCAGGCGGTCGAAGTCAGATAAGAAGTATAGTGGTGACACGCCAGAGTCAGCGGGGTATTTTCAAACTGCTCTTTGCTAATGCCAAAATCCTGCATAAAGCCATCATGCAGGCTACGTTCCACCACAATCGCTATTTTGGCTGCCTCGGCAAACTGGATTACATCGTCCGCTTCAAAAGCTTTGGCGGCACACACGGCCAGTGCACGACCATAGGCGAGTAAATAATGCGCATCCTGAATCACATAATGACTAAAGGCTTCACGGCTTAAAGTACCTTGCGCCAGTTGCTGATTAAAGGGCAAGGCCAGGGTCTTCTGATAAAGTCCGAGATTACGTTGCCATACCTCTTGTGAAAAACTCATGCTGAAAATCCTTCGCAGTTCAAGTTAAACCATGCGGCACTATAGCAAAGATCGGGCTGTTTAAAAGATCGGCAAATTCTAAAAACAGAAAATAAGATAAAACAGCTCAGGAAGTGCTTTGGTTTATGCGCTAAAAGTTTCATAATTAGCTTAACTTTTCCTATTCGTATAGCTGCTCTCTCGCAGCCATACATTTATTTAATTTATCCAAGGTCGTTGTGTATGTTGAAACATTTTGGTTTCTCGATTGCATTTTCGATCGTGTGTCTTGGTTTATCTGCGTATTGGGGTTATACCCATGGTCCGGACGCAGGCCTGCAAACCATGCTCACAGCGCTGACCATTACCGCTATTCTGGCGATTATGGAAGTGTCGTTGTCCTTTGATAACGCGGTTGTCAATGCCTCAGTCCTACGGGGTTGGGATCATTTCTGGAAAATGCTGTTCCTGACAGTCGGTATTCTGATTGCAGTTTTCGGGATGCGTTTGATCTTCCCAGTGGTCATTGTTGCAGTGACTGCAGACCTGGACTTTATGGAAGTGGTACGTCTGGCCCTGAATGATCCGAAAGAATATTCAGCACGTTTAATGGCACATCATCCTGAGATTGCTGCTTTTGGTGGTGCTTTTCTGTTGATGGTATTCCTGAACTTCTTCCTGGATGAAGAAAAAGACACGCATTGGTTCAGACGGGTGGAACGCCGTCTGTCCAATCTGGCCAATGTACCGGCGATGTCGGTGTTTATCGCACTGGTAGCCTTGTTAATTATGGCAGCCAATGTCGATGAAGCTAAGCGTCTGGCAGTGACTATGGCGGGGATCTGGGGCATCGTGATTTATATCGGTGTGCAGGTTCTGAGCCATATGCTCGGTGGTGAACCGGAAGTCGATGAAGAAGGCAATGCCATTCGTCATGATGAAAATGGCGTACCGACGGGTGTAGTGAAAGCCGGTATTGGTGGTTTCCTCTATCTAGAAGTCCTGGATGCCTCTTTCAGTTTTGATGGCGTGATCGGTGCCTTTGCGATTACCTCAGACGTGGTCATCATCATGCTGGGTCTGGCAATTGGTGCGATCTTTGTCCGTTCAATGACGATTTATCTGGTTGAGCAGGGCACATTGGATGCTTATATCTACCTGGAACATGGTGCGCATTATGCCATCGGTGCACTGGCTTTCATTATGATTGCCAGCGGAACCGGTCTGCATGTGCCAGAAGTGGTAACCGGTCTGATCGGTGTAGCCTTTATTGTTTGGGCAGTATTTGCCTCGATTCAATACAAAAAGCGTCAGGCGGCTTTAGACAAATAAAGCGCTGTTCCTGAATAAAAAGCGTAGCTCCGGCTGCGCTTTTTTGTTTTTAGATTGGCATCATCTTTATTTCAAATAAAATTCATGTCTTATTAATGAGCTGAATGTCCTATAATCTGGGCTCCAGATTAATTAACCCAATCGCCATAATTTATGATGAATGCTTTAGAACGTCGTTCAACCTTTGCCCTGAGCAGTATTTTTGCACTGCGCATGCTGGGGTTGTTTATGATTATCCCGGTGTTTTCTGTGGCAGGGCAGGCATATCAATATGCAACACCTGCACTGATCGGTTTGGCGGTCGGGGTCTATGGTCTGACCCAGGCTTTATTGCAGATTCCATTCAGCCTGATTGCCGACCGTTACAGCCGTAAGCCACTGGTGGTTTTAGGGCTGCTACTATTTGCGCTGGGCGGTGCAATTGCGGCCATGTCGGACACCATTTATGGCGTGATTATCGGCCGAGCGATCGCCGGTGGTGGTGCAGTATCTGCTGTGGTGATGGCGTTGCTGGCAGATGTCACCCGTGAAGAAAACCGCATGAAAGCCATGGCGATGATGGGCATGAGTATCGGCCTGTCTTTTGTGGTGGCCTTTAGTCTGGGGCCTTGGCTGACGGGTCTGGTTGGCATCTCGGGATTATTCTGGGTGACTACGGTGATGGGCCTGGCGGCGATTGCCATGCTGTTGATGGTGCCTAAAGTCACGCGGCATCATAAAAACTTTCAGCAAGGCTATCTGGCACAGTTGAAACAGGTAATCAAAATCGGGGATCTGAATCGTCTGCATGTCTCCGTCTTTACCCTGCATTTATTGCTCACTGCAATGTTTATCTATGTACCTTCACAGCTGATCGAATTTGCTGATCTACCACTTTCTAGTCATGGCTGGGTATATTTGCCGCTGTTGGTACTGAGCCTGTTCTTTGCTTTTCCAAGTATTATCCTGGCAGAAAAATACCACAAAATGCGCGCAATTTTTCTGGTAGCCATTACCGGTATTATTCTGGGTTTGATGGTGATGGCATTTGGTTTTGAATCCAAATATGTCTTGCTGATTGGTCTAGGACTGTTCTTCATTGCCTTTAATGTCATGGAAGCTCTGTTGCCGTCCTGGTTATCGAAAGCGGCACCGATCCAGTCCAAAGCCACCGCGATGGGCGTGAATGCCAGTAGCCAGTTTTTAGGGGCGTTCTTTGGCGGTATGATTGGCGGACAATTATTACTGCTGAACAATACCTCGATGGGCTGGAGTATCCTGACAGGGATCGCGATAATCTGGCTGCTGATGAGTTTAGGACTGGCACAGCCACGCTATCTGTCATCGCTGGTGTTGCGTTTGCCGGAAAGCAGACAAACTGACGAATGGACTTCTCAGCTTTTGGCGATTCGTGGTATTGAAGAGGTCGTGGTGATGTCTGAACAGCAAGTTGCCTATGTAAAAGTCGATAAACAGCAGATTGATGATGCTTCGCGACAACAATTAACGCACTTGTTGGGTAAAGAGGTAGCCATTTAAGCATAACTCTTATAAAGTAAAATACAGAAATATATAGGAAGTAAACGGCAAATGCGTGGTGTAAATAAAGTTATTTTAGTGGGTACTTTGGGTAAAGATCCGGAAACCAAAACTTTTGCAAATGGTGGCTCTCTCACTCAATTCTCGATCGCAACCAGCGATTCGTGGACAGATAAAAGTACCGGTGAACGTAAAGAACAAACGGAATGGCACCGTATCGTGTTGCATAACCGTTTAGGTGAAATTGCACAGCAATATCTTCGTAAAGGCTCAAAAGTATATATTGAAGGTTCATTACGTACCCGTCAGTGGACTGACCAGAATGGTCAGGAGCGCTATACGACGGAAATTCGTGGTGAACAAATGCAGATGTTAGACTCTAGCCGTCCTCAAAATGATCAGGGCGAGAGCAGCTTTAACCAGCCACGCTTTAATAACAATAATCAGGCGAACAACAACCAGGGTGGTTATGGCAATAACCCGCAATCAGGTTATGGTTCAGCGCCACAGCAAGGCGGTTTTAGCAACAACCAGGGCG
Organism: Acinetobacter sp. AR2-3; assembly: GCF_001878775.1. Taxonomy (NCBI): domain Bacteria; kingdom Pseudomonadati; phylum Pseudomonadota; class Gammaproteobacteria; order Moraxellales; family Moraxellaceae; genus Acinetobacter; species Acinetobacter sp. AR2-3. Next base: position 24,325 of record NZ_MJIQ01000021.1, on the reverse strand, counting down.
GCGGTTATGGCAATAATAATCCGAGTGGTTTTGCGCCAAAATCTGCACCTGCTCCAACAGCAGCACCTGCAGCAGATCTAGATGATGACCTTCCATTTTGATCTATTAGAACGGTAAATCATCATTAAAACCCACCTGAATGCGGTGGGTTTTTTATGTCTTGAAGATTGGTATTGAGTTTGCATAAAGCCCAACTTATTAGAAGAATCATAAGTGTTAAAGCATTATCTTGCTTTTGATCAGCACAACTCTGCATCGAGAAAATAAATGAGATTAACAATACTAATAGAAATTAATGATCTAAAAAAGCGATCATTTTTATAAAAATTTGCGGTTTTACCTATTTTGAAATTTTTCGTATTCTAGCTTCACAAGATAAGCAATCCCAGAAATAAGCCAGAGGAAATATCTCATGAGTTTAATCAATACTGAAATCAAATCATTCAATGCAACTGCTTACCACAATGGTCAGTTCATTGAAGTTTCTGAGCAAGACCTGAAAGGAAAATGGTCAGTGGTGTTTTTCTATCCTGCAGATTTCACCTTTGTTTGTCCAACTGAATTAGGCGATCTTGCTGATCAGTATGCTGAATTCCAGAAAATGGGTGTAGAAATCTATGGCGTGTCTACCGATACTCATTTCACCCATAAAGCTTGGCATGATACCTCTGACGTGATTGGTAAAATCCAGTATCCATTGATTGGTGATCCAACCTGGACTTTGTCTAAAAACTTCGAAGTATTGATTGAAGCTGAAGGTCTGGCAGATCGTGGTACTTTCGTGATTGATCCAGAAGGTAAAATCCAGATCATTGAAATCAACGCGGGTGGTATTGGCCGTGATGCACAAGAGCTTCTTCGTAAAGTGAAAGCTGCACAATATGTACATGCGCACCCAGGTGAAGTTTGTCCAGCAAAATGGAAAGAAGGCGAGGCTACACTAGCGCCGTCAATCGACCTGGTGGGTAAAATCTAATTCAAACCTAGTTCTTTGAAGCAAAAAATCCAGCATAAGTTGCTGGATTTTTTATTTTTTTAGTTTAGAGATTTATGAATTCTAGACAAAAAAATCATGCCATTTGATTTCTATTTGAGAACAACATGAGGATTGAGGAATTGCACTCTATGCTTTTTAAGCGGCTTATGAGAGGCAATCAAGTAAGCTCAATACCATGCTGCATGATCAACCAGGCCTGAAAACAAAGAAGCCTCTGCTTTCGCAGAGGCTTTTATTTTATAAGGCGCTGTAGTTTCTTGTCGTTTTAAACAATTTTCGCATAAATGCATCTGAATGGAACCGGATGAATTTATGGTTTTCTTATGCTGCGAATCATAGGTATTTTGAAAGTTTTTGTCAACCAAGGATTATAAAAATGGTTAATTAAATTATTTGTTTTTAAAGTAATTTTTTTATCTTTTAAATAAAAATATAAATAAAATCCTATATTTGATGGAATTTTAACTGCTGCAAAAAAATGAATAAAAAGCAGGTGAAATTGAACAAAAAGGCCTTTACGAAAAATATATATTCTGGAAGATTTTAATAACCTGTTTGATTGGCGCATGGTACATAATTTCTGTAGTTTTTCAATGACGGATGATCAGTTTGGATATCGCAGTAATTGGTAGTGGCATGGCCGGACTGGCTACAGCCAGAATTCTCCAGGACGCAGGGCATCACATCACGATTTTTGAAGCACTTCCAGGTCGCGGCATGGACAGTCATAGCCTTGAATTTGAAGGGGGCCTGATTGACGCACCTTTACGTGTGATGAACCCCTATCTGTGGAAAAACACCCTGAGTCTGGCCACGCATCTGGGCATTAAAACTTATCCGGTGCGGACCTATATGGCCTGCAGCTGGTTATTTGAAGATAAAACTGAAACCTGGCTGACCACATCGCGTAGCCGAATTGGCAATATCCCGATTATCAATAACCGTAAAGGCCTGCAGCAGTATGGCTGGCGTCTGGTCAAAGGCCTGTTGCAGTTAAAAGTTGCATTGACCAAATTCTTTAAATCGAAAAATCAGGACATCAGCCTGGCAGAATTTATCAATCGTAACGAGATTGAAGAAGTGTTCTGGCACGGTGCGGTGATGCCGGTGCTATATACCATCTGTACCTGCAATCCGAAAACCATTGGTGAATGGCCAGCTAAACCGTTGTTAATTTTTCTGCGTCAATTAACCGATGGCGATGCGTTACTGCGTCTGCAAGGCGGTACACCAGCGTTGGTCGATAAGCTGATTGAAGGCATTCAAATTGAAGACGGTTCAGCAATTACACTGGTACAAGAGCAGGGCGATCAGGTCAAAGTTGAAAATGCGGCCGGTTATTCAAAACTGTTTGACCGGGTGATTGTCGCGACACCGACCACCAAAATTGAGGAGTTCCTGGATCCAGAACAGTTTGCCAGTGAAATTGAATTATTGAAGAAATTCAAATTCGAACAGGGCGAACTGGTGATTCATACCGATGCCAGCGTGATGCCGCCAAAACGTAAAGACTGGGCCGTACTCAGCTATATGATGGACCGTAAATTTACCCGTCAGCAATTTACCGTGTGGCTTAACTCGATTGAACCTTCTTTGGTCGGCAAGTCGGCCGTGTTTCAGACCTGGCGTCCGGTAACCGACATTGATCCGAAGAAAGTGATCAAATCGGTCATGCTGACGCGTGCAGTGGTCGATGCCAATACCGTGGCACTGAATAAGGAATTGCAGCAACGTCATCTGGATGCCAACCGTAAGGTCTTCTTCTGTGGCTCATGGTCATGTGACGGTTTGCCAATTCTGGAATCGGCAGTGACTTCAGCGATGAAAATTGCGGAAATTTTTGGTGCACCTTTACCATTCCAAGGTTTAAAACCTGTGGTTGAGGTGGCTCCACAACTGGGTTATTAATCCATGCAATGGCTTCAGGCACTGCGTCAGCGTCTTCCTCAGCACAAGTATGCAATTGATGCCGCTGTGTTGGGCGATCATGCGCAATTGCCCTGGAGCAATTTAGGATATTGGCAAGCCGGTCAGCAGGATTATGCGGCTGCCTGTCGTATGCTCACCGATCACCTTGCACAAACTGTAAATTTAAATTCAAAAGATAAACTGCTGGATTTAGGCTGCGGTCAGGGTGCAAGTTTGCTGTACTGGCAACAACACTATCAGGTGCAATATCTGGCGGGGGTTGAGCTGCAGGCTGCTTGTGTAGCTAATATTCAGCAACATCTGCCAGAACTGAATGCCATTTATCAGGCGTCATTTTTGCGTTTAAAAGAATTGCCATTTTCCCAGCGTTTTGATGTGGTGCTGTGTCTGGATGCGGCTTATCACAGTCCTGTGCCTTTATTCTTGGAGCAGATCCGTAGTGTTTTAAATTCAAATGCACGGATTGGTTTTCATCATCTGGTTTTGTCCGAGCGTTGGGAAAATTTAAATGCATTACAACGGCGTAAATATCAGTTTTTATTGAAATCTGCCGATGTGAATTTAAAAGATTTAATGACAGTGGGTGCATTATATGCCTGTCTGGATCGTTTTGAATTTAAAAATATCCAGATTCAGGATCTGTCTGAGCCGGTATTTTCAGGCTTTGCGGATTATGTGCAAAAAACTTTGAATTCAAAAGCATCAGATGATCAGGCTCAAGGTTCAAAACTGGATCATTTTAAAATTCAGATGACAGCGAAACTATGCCGAAAATTATATCAGGAAGGGATTGTGAGATATGTGCAAGTGACGGCACAATCGAAGCACTAGAAAGTGCAAGAAAACTCAGCTGAAAATACCAAAACCCAGAAACATCAAAGCCTCACTAAAAAGCGAGGCTAAGATATGGTGCCGGCACACGGATTCGAACTGTGGACCTACTGATTACAAGTCAGTTGCTCTACCAACTGAGCTATGCCGGCATGGTGGAGTGCATTTTACAGATTTTTTTTGGTCACGCAAGCCAAAAAATAACCGTTTAAACTGTTTCGGCAGGATTTGTTTATTTTGACCCGATGGATGAAAAGTTCTGTTTTGGGCTATGCGCAAAGAAATCGCCCATATGTGAAGATATGGGCGAGGGTGAAAGCACAGGATTGGTTCTGGATATGAGTCGGTTATAAGGTTTATCTGTTTTTCAGGATGCGATCTAATTCTTGTGCACATTCCTCTAAAGTAAAGGCCATATCAAACTGCATTTGAGGTTTGAGTTCTTGAGCGAGGCTTCTCCACTGTTCGATGAGTCTCAAGGCTTTTTGAATTTTATGTTTATTGATGTCCTTGGCAATAGTTGGGGTATAACCGCCACGTTTTGCATTTTTAATCTGTTTGGCATAGTTTGCGCTGTTATTCATGTTCGCTCTCCGAATAGCAGTGTATCTATTTTTTAACTTCAAATTTGAATGGCTCGGTTCACTTGGTTATTTCTTTCTATCCTGTGGTTTTTATTCTCCTTTTAGTTGATTTATAAGCAACATAACATAGCTTTGATGACAATAAAATTAAGCTATTTCTGTGCCAGTTTTTTGTTTGAACACATAAATAAAAACCTGAAATGAATGGCGTACAGAAACTGCACAATTCATCAGTTTTCTGGCTGATGAAAAATGAAAATTTTAAAAATAGAATTGAGCGTAAGTGTTCTGTTGCAAAAGATTTTTATGAACGAGGCTTGATATCAATTCAATGATTTGCATAAGGTGATTGATAATAATATTTTAAGATCTAAGCAGATGATTTTTTTTGCTGGATAGGATGATGGATAAAATTAAATATAAAAAACCCGAATCATGTGATTCGGGTTTTTAAATTCTGGCGGTGAGAGAGGGATTCGAACCCTCGAAACGCTATAAACGTTTACACACTTTCCAGGCGTGCTCCTTCAGCCACTCGGACACCTCACCATAGGCCGAGGATAATAGCGAAAAAAACCAGCTGTGCCAAGCTGAAACAATTGATTTGCAGAAAAACTTTTAATGCGGTGCTATGATTCGTAAAAATGCTTGTTAAAAAACGAAGACAATATATGCAAAGCACTGCACAAAAGGCAGCTCTCCCAGTGATTACACTGGCTGCGCTTGGGGTCGTTTTCGGAGATATTGGTACCAGTCCGCTCTATGCACTGCGCCAATGCTTCCTCACCGCACACCTCGCCATTAGCGAAGCTTCTGTACTCGGCATCCTGTCCCTGATTTTCTGGTGCATGATGCTTACCATCAGCTTTAAATACGTCATGGTAATCATGCGTGCCGATAATAACGGCGAAGGCGGGATCATGTCACTGCTGGCATTAAACCTGCGTACCACACGAATCTCTGATCAAAAGAAAATATTCCTGATTGCTTTGGGCTTTGTCGGTGCATCACTATTTTTTGGTGATGGGATTATTACTCCGGCAATCTCCGTGCTCTCAGCCATTGAAGGCCTGAGTATTGCGACACCTATTTTCAATCAATGGCTGGTACCGCTATCGATTGGAATTCTGGCGGGGCTGTTTATGGTGCAGCGTCACGGTACAGCCACCATGGGGAAATTTTTCGGGCCTTTAACCATGCTCTGGTTCCTGTCCATTGGCGGTTTTGGTTTGTGGAGCATTATCCAGACCCCGTCTGTCCTCTGGATGGTGAATCCGTACTGGGCATATCACTTTGTGGTTGATCAGCCCTACGTGGCTTTCCTGACCATGGGCGCGGTGATTCTGACCATGACCGGGGGGGAAGCAATTTATGCCGATATGGGGCATTTCGGTCGTCTGCCAATTCGTCTGGCCTGGTTTATTATTGTCTTGCCCTGTTTATTGCTGAATTATGCCGGACAGGGCGCATTGTTGTTGCGCAGTCCAGAAGCGCTGGCCAATCCTTTCTATATGCTGCTGCCAGACTGGGCTTTATTCCCGATGATTGGACTGGCCACGGCTGCAGCGGTCATTGCCTCGCAGGCGGTGATTACCGGGGTATTTTCGATGGTCAATCAGGCCATTCAATTGCGTTATTTGCCGCGTCTATCGGTCAAGCATACCTCGGCAGTCGAACGTGGCCAGATTTATCTGCCCTTTATTAACTGGCTGCTGTTTATTTCGGTCTTGATCCTGATTTTACTGTTTGAAAATAGTGCCAATCTGGCCAGTGCTTATGGCGTTGCGGTGACCATGACCATGCTCTGCGGCACCATTTTGATCTCGATTCTGGCCTATGGCTTCTGGCGTTGGCCGGTCTGGAAAGTAGCGTTATTTGCTGTACCATTCCTGGCACTGGATTTAGTCTTTGTGGCCTCAACGTCCTTGAAAATCGCTTCGGGTGGCTGGGTGCCAATTCTGATTGGTGCGGTACTGTTTACGATTCTCATGACCTGGAAAGACGGGCGTGCGTTGGTACTGAACCGGCTGGAACAGGATGCCTTGCCGATTGATCTGTTTATTAAAAGTATTTCGATGGGGGAAGGCACCAAGTTTGTGCCAGGCGATGCCATTTTCCTGACCGGTACACCAAATATTGTTCCGCATGCCATGTTGCATAATATTAAGCACAATAAGGTCTTGCATGAACGCAATATCATGTTGACGGTGATTACCCGGGATATTCCTTTTGTTGACAGGCAGGACCGGATTGAACTGGAAAAACTGAGTGAGCATTTTTACCGGGTGTTTATCTATTATGGTTTTAAGGATCAGCCGAATATTCCGGAAGCTTTACAACAGGCCTATGAGCAATGGGATTTTGAATATGACCTGATGCAGATCAGTTTCTTTATTTCACGTGAACGGATTATGCATACTGTGGGTGAGGGCATGGCACCATGGCGGGAAAAGCTGTTTATTTCTATGCAGCGCAATACCAGTCCGGTCAGTGATTTCTATCAAATTCCACCCAACCGTGTGGTCGAGCTGGGCACCCAGATTCAGATGTAAATAAAATAAAAAGCATAAAAAAAAACCAGAGGCACACTCTGGTTTTTTTATGAGAGAAACAATAAATAAATGAGTTTCAGATTATTGTTCGAGTTCTACCGCAGCCGGCACTTCAGGTGCAGCATTTAAAGGTTCTTCCATCAGTACTGGCTCTGCATCAGATTGAGCCGCAATTTCAGTTTGTTCATTGCTCACATCTGCTTCAGTCACAGCTGCTTGTTGTTCTTCCAGTGCTGGTTGTTGAGGCATCGTCATAGACGTACTGGCTTCTACTTCTGATTCAGTGGCTGGTTCAACCAGATTGGCCGGCAACTCTGATTCATTCATACCTGGTTCTGTGACAGGTGGTTGAGGGGAAACAGTGCCTGAATTTGGTGCCTGAGTCATCGCTGGATCGTTGGGCATCGGTGCCTGTGTATTTGGCATGGCTGGTTGCGGTGCTGCTGTGCGCGGATCGACCAGACGGATCTGACCAGAATTCACCAAGCTTTCTAAAGAGGCTTCCTGACCATTCACCTTGGTACTGATTTTAGCTTTAGACAAGCTTTCAAGTGTTTTACCTGGTTGAACCGGTGGCTCGGCAAATGCCGCTACGCTCATCACACTTGTGAATAATCCTAAACCTAATGCTTTAGAGAGTTTGGAATTCATGATTGACACCATTGCTAATAATTGTACGAATTGAGATAGGCCGTTAGCTTTACACACTCAATCCATTGGGCCAAACAAAGCTACGCAAACACAGAGAAACCTCATTTAAAAAGAAATAAAATTAGACAGTTTGTTACAACTACCTGGGGTTTTAGATAGTTATTGTTTATTTAGTAAACGAATGGTAGAGCCAAGATATACTTCACTTATACAGCTTGTTAAGCTCGGTCAAAATCTGTATTGATCTAAAAAGTACGTGTAAGAATGGCCAAGAAGCAGCGTAAATCCAAGAACTCTTTTTTTCAGTTTTTAAATGATAATAGTATTAAAGTCATTCTGGGCGTGGTGGCTTCGAGCAGCTTCGCCATCGCTTTTGGCCAGGAAAAAATCAGTCAGTGGGTGTCACTATCCTCTTCCAGCAATTCTGCCTGTCTGGACCAGTTTTATCGGGATGTGCCGCCTTACTTAATTCGTCCTAGTCTCAAATCAGATACTTATTCATTATGCTTTAATGGATTTAATATGATGTACTCAGGGGTATCAAAAACACCACTGTGGGTGGCGGAAGCACTTACGGTATCACGTTTAAGTCAAAAAAAAATTCCTCGTGAGGACAGTTTCCATGAAGAAACAGCAGTAAAGCCTGAACACCGTGCGACATTGGCAGATTATCGAGGTTCAGGTTATGACCGTGGTCATATGGCGCCGAATGCCGATATGTCTAACAAGGCTGCGCAGTCTGACAGTTTTTCATTGGCCAATATGATACCACAAATTCTGTCCATCTAATCATATCATATTTGGTATTAAGTATTTGTTTTTAAATAATTATAGAAATATGATAGTCATATTTTTATATCATATAAATTTTTTATTAAGTTGATAATCGTGAAATTTAGTTTTTATTTAATCATATTTAGTATCTGCCTAAATAGTTCATTAGTGTTTGCTAAAGAAAATATTAGTGGTATAGATTATTCAGAAATTGCTAAGAAAAGACCGATAGAATTATATAGCAGTAAACAAAAACAAAATTCATTTGATGGTTGTTCTGATTTATTTCCTAAAAAAAATCCAAAAGAGACAACTGAGTTAACATATTTTAATAAGATGAAGTGGAGTATAAGGGAGCTATGTTCTGATAACTTTGCTGTAGTATATTCAGATCGTACTAAAACACCGCTTCTAGTTATTGAAAAATTAAGTGCTAAACAAATTAAAAATAAAAGCGAAGGTTTGAAACGGACAGATTTCTTTTATTCTGATCCTAGAACACCTACTAATGGTAGAGCAAAAGCATCTGATTATAAAAATGTTCGGCCTAGCGTTGATAGAGGACATCTAGTACCAGCTGGTAATTCAATTACGGCTCGGGGTATGGCTCAAACTTTTGCATTATCTAATATTTTTCCGCAAGATTCAGACAATAATAGAGGTCCATGGAAAAAAATTGAGACTGATGTTAGAAAATATATCTTAAGATCTGAAGGAGATACTTATATTCTTTCTGGCATTATTTTCGATAAAAAAGAAAATTCAGTTAAGATCGGTAAAAATAGAGTTTGGAAACCATCTAGAATATTTAAATTAATTTATAACCCTAGCGAAGATAAAGTTTGGGTATATCTCATTAAAAATGAATCTATAAAGATTGTACCTGAACCAATATCTTATGAAGAATTTGTTACTGAGACAGGAATAAAATTTGGATTCATTAACAGTAATGGGTCTAGTTATAATTCATCTAGTCAGCCTGTTAAAGAACAAGATATATTCATTGAGAATATAAAATCAAAATTTTTGGAATGGTTGCAGAACTTTCTGCAAAGTTTAATTGTTAAAATTCTTCATTAAGAGATTATTTTAAATAATGTATATTTTTATTAATTAGTCGGATTGTTATGCCAAAACATAAAAGTCAATATAAAACTGACTCTGGTTTTTTATCTGGAAATTTTATTAAAGTAGTTTTAGCAATTATAGCAATCAGTAGTTTTGGATTAGCTTTCTATTATGATCAGGTATCAACAACTTTGGTTAAGCTCTATCCAATAGGGGATAAAAAATGCTTAGAACAGTTTTACAAAAATGTTCCACCCTATTTAAATAAAGAGAGTTTGCAGAGAGATACTTATCCATTATGTTTTAATGGTTTTAATCTGATGTACTCAGGAGTATCAAAAACTCCACTTTGGGTAGCTGAGCGTTTAACTGTTCAACGATTAAGTCAAAATGTGCCTAGAGAAGTTAATTTTCATGAAGAGGAAAGGATTCCTCTTGATTATCGTTCTAAGCTTTCAGACTATCGTGGTTCTGGATATATTCGTTGGCGTTTAGCTCCAAATGCAGATATGCCAAATAAAACTGCTCAATTTGACAGTTTTTCATTGGCGAATATAGCACCAGTTGCAAATTTAGAAGTACTAACAAAAATAGAATATTTAATACGGGGTATTGCGATTAAGAAGAATCAAGATGTATATGTGGTTACTGGACCAGTATTTGCTACGAAAAAACTTAAAACGATAGGTAGGGGGGTCATTGTTCCAACAGCAACCTATAAAGCCATATATATGCCAAAAACAGGGGTTGCAGGTGTGTACTATGCCGAAAATACCCTGAAAAATACTGTTCCAAAAGTGCAGGTGATCAGTGTATGTGCGTTGGAAGATCTCACTGGAATTAATATTTTTCCTCAGTTAGAGGAAGATCAAAAAAGAAATACATATAGTCTTCCTTTAAGCCCAAATGACTTAGCATCAGATAAAGAAATTGAATATTCTTATTGGGATGCCGAAAGTCAATGTGCAACTGATATTTCAGAAAAAGATATAAGCATGCTTCAGAAGAAGTTTAGCTTTGAATAAGTTGTTTATGATAATATCAACAAAGAAGTTATTCTAATTTTTGATGAAAAAACTTTATTTATTAATACAATATTTTTAATATTATTATTTAGGGTGCATGATGCAAACTTGGGAAAATTGGTTAGATTCCAATAGGAAATTGATGCAGCACCCTGTAGATTTTGAAGAAAGATTTGTTATTGATATCCTTAAAAAAATTAATGGTTTAAAGCCAGAGGATGTTATTCCTCAATATCATTTTACTGATTTTGATGGAGGTAATCGTTATATTGACTTTTGTATAAAAAATGCAGAAAAAGGGTATTTTTTATCAATCGAGCTTGATGGTCGTTTTAAATTTCAAAATGATCTATTGGAAAAAACTTTAGAAAGACAAAATGCATTAGTTGCTAATGTTGGTACTTTAGTACGTTATGCAAATACGACTTGGTTGAATAATCCAAATAGAGTTATCAACGAAATTCAGACAATTTTATATAAGCAAAAAATTAAGCACATGAATGATGCAGAGTCTAGAAAACAGATACAAAAATCTCTAAGTGATTATCAAAAAGAATTACTGGAGGTAAAAGAACTTAGCATAAAAAATAATCATGAGCAGGAACTTAAAAAGTTAAACTCAGCAATTATGGCTTTAAAAGCACAAATGGCTGAGAAAAAAGAAGCTCCGAATGAGGTAGGAACTACTGATGAATTAAAAAATATTGCACAAATGATGAAAGGGCTTAGCCAACAGATTGATGAATTGAAGGCAAAGTCAAAAGAAGACATCAACCCAGAATCTAAACAAGATAAAGAGGTAAGTGCTACAAACCTACAATGGCCGGAACAAGTGCTTAATACTAGTCCTGAATTAATAGTTACATCAAATAAATCTGTTGGTATAAAGCATATCCATATGGCTTTATTAGGGCTCATAGTTATTTTTATAGTAGGTATAACTACATATATTTTGAAAAATGAAAAATCTTCAGATATTAAATATACTGATTCTAAAGATACAGTAAGCAAAATTGTGGACTCTGAACCTTCTTTTAATAAAATTTCTAATGAGTCTCCAGACATTGATCCTCTAGTGAATGATTCACCTCAAATTGAAGTGGAACAGGTTACTGCTCAGGAGCAGAATATTGAATCACATACAGAAGACTCATCATTTATACATGCTAGCGACGCGTCAAAATATATTGGTGAATACAGGAAAGTTTGTGGACAGGTTGTACAAATAAAAGAATTTTCAAAAGGCATATATTTAAATTTTGGTAATAATTATCCTAGACAAAATTTAACAGCTGTCGTTTGGTCAAGTGATATTTCTAATTTTGGAAATTTGAATCAATATGTGGGTAATAGTATCTGTATTTCTGGTGAAATTACGTCATATAGAGGTACGCCACAGATTGAATTAAGCAGTTTAGAGCAAGTAAATTAATATTATGGGTATCATCATAGGAATAGTAGGTTTTGTTTTTTTTCTCCTCGTTTTAGAACAATATTTTAAAGATCAAGAGGAACGAGACAGGAAAAAAGCAGAAGATGATGCTAAACGAAAATTAGAAGCACAAAGATTACATAGCTTAAAGTTGGAAAAAGACCGTATAGCTCTTGAGGTATATAAGTCAAAATTATTAAATAAAAGTAATTTAAAAAATATGGGACTTAATAAAGATCAAATTATACTATGGTATTTACTCATAATTATTGTTGCATTAGTAGTTTTTATAACTGTTTGGAATATTTAAGGTCATGAAGAAAATAATGTTCAAGAAATTTAGCATAAGTTTATTTTGTTTAAGTATGGTGTCCTCTGCATTTGCCGCAGAAGTGAAAGTAGAAGCTATAAAGGCTCCTTTTTATGTAGGTCAATCAGTCATGGCTTGCGGTAAATTAGTTGAAATAAAGCATTTATCTAATCGACATTATTTGAATCTGGATAGAAAATATCCAAACCAAACATTAACAATATTAGTATGGGATAATGATTACCGTTGGTTTGAAGAGCGCTTTGGTAAAATTGATGCAAAAATTGGGCAGAGATTTTGTGGTCGAGGAACTATAGAGGAATATAAGAATAATATGCAAATGCAAATTAAGAACCCGCAGTTTCTAAGATTGATGAAGTAATACATTTGAAATGCTTAATAAGTTTAAATAAATTAATGACTTGCAGTTTAGTATTGTTTCTAAATCTAAATTGCATTTCTTCTATCTATGCTAATAATCCTCGCTATTCTTCAGCAGGTATCGTAATTAGTAATATTTTATATGTTGTTGATGGAGATACCATCCATATAAAAGATAAAGATGAATGGAAAAAAATTCGTTTACAAGGAATTGATGCACCAGAGAAAGACCAAGCATTTGGTAAAGAGAGCATGCGTGTTTTAGCTAACTGTTTGTATAAAGCTAAAAAAATTCGTATTGAATGGACTGAAAAAGACAAATATGGAAGGTTACTTGGAAAAGTTTTAGTAGATGAAACAGACTGTAATTTGTCTCAAATAAAACAAGGTTATGCTTGGCACTATAAATTTTATCAAAAAGATCAGACAGATCTTGATCGCCAATTGTACTCTAATGCAGAAATAGAAAGTCGTAAATCTAAAATAGGATTATGGAAAGAAAAATGTCCCACCACTCCATGGGACTGGCGGAGAAATAATATTTTAAAATGTTCTTAAGTATTTGAGAAGATAGAATATTAGGGCAATAAATCTTTAGGGTTTATATCGATTGACTTAGCAATTATATAAAGTTTTAAGACAGTTAAATTGACTTCCCCTCTTTCGATACGTCCTAAATAACTTCTATCTATCCCAGTCAGTAATGCCAAATGCTCTTGGCTAATTTTTTTAATCTCACGATTTTTGCGTATTAATTTTCCAATATCTTTAGCTAACTCTTTCATTCAGATGGATCAGTAAAAAATAGAACTATTAATTTTTGATGTTTATAAGTCCACGGTTTATAATCCTCATTTTAATTTTGGATTGCTGGATGTCTAAGAGAGTATTGCCATTCTATAATCGTTTTTTTGATCTTTTTGATCTTTTTGATCTTTTTGATCTTTTTGATCTTTTTGATCTTTTTGATCTTTTTGATAGACTTGTAATTGAAGAATGGGAGGCTAAGACTTTTATTAACAATGTTTTATCAGAAGATCTTATCAATGATGAAAATAAGAAAAAGATTTATAAAGGAATTAATGTTCTTTATAAATGTGGTTATTTAACACGTAATGTATATATCATCAATAACAGGCCACTAATACCATTTAAGAGTAGTCCACTGAATTCACTCAAAAGTCGACCATATTAAGTCTAAAAAATGCTTTAGTAGACCAAACTTAATCTGGCAGTCTCTATAACCATCCCATGACTGCCAGATCAAATTCTTCATAATTCGAACTTGAGATTATTGTAACAATTCATCTAGGATAGATTTTTTTAACTCTAATTTTTTGATAATACTTTCCACATTATCTAGATCATTTTTCTTTACTATTGGAACTATATTAGATAAAAATTCATCAAAAGTTTTTGCAAATTTATGATTTTCATTTTCCATAGCGGCTAACAATAGCTTAACTTGCTTATCAACACCATTAATAAATACCAATTCAAGATCTATGGCTGGGATAACAGCTTTAATCAAGATTTTTTTAAGGTTATTAATATCATTGTTAATTTCTTTGATCACCATTTCCTTTGTAGTGCTAGGACGTATGTTGTATTTATCCAAGATAACTTGTGGGTTTGGAATTTTCTCAACAATTGAGGATGGAACAATATCTTTAAATGAGCTAAGTATTTTTTGTAAAGATTCAATAGTTTGATTAGAACCATTTACACTATTTGCAATTCTAATTACATCCATTGTAAGTTTTGGAATTGTATTTACAGCATCAACAATTAAAGAACTTTCATTTTGGCTTAAAAGCAAGTTTACAAGATCACCTTGCCCCTTTGAATAATAGTGATCTAGATGTATTACTTCATGACTAGATCTTTCAAAACGATTCATCCTATCATGACTTGCTATCGGAGAATTTAAGAGTATATCAAATATATCTCGCGAAAATCTTTCTACAAGATATGTAAATCTATATGAGTTATGAGCCACTTCTGAGGTAATTTTATTTATTATATTTTCGCATAATTCTTGAATCTCTTCGCTATATGAGGAATTTCCAGTTACAGCACTTGCAAACTCTTTAAGCAATAAAACTTCAATTTCTTTACAATTTTCATTAGTAATATCTTTGATTAAGTTTAGGTAATCTTCTAAGTACTGTAGATGAATTTCATCTCTCATGTGTCTATTTACTTTCTCTACTTGTAAATCGACACGAATACTTTCATCGGTAAGAATTCTTACTTTATCAAAAAACTCTTCTTCAATTTCGTTAAAATACTTATCACTTTCAATTTCCTCTTGAATTTTACCAGATAACCACTTTTCGTTATGAATCTGATGCTTTTTATTGAAAATAAATGTTTTAAGTTGGTCTCTTAATCTTTTCTGGATTTTACGATATTCTGCAGTAATAATTAAACTTTTTTGCTTATCAGAGGAAGTATCAAGGTTATAATTTGAATCATTATTTTGATGAATTTCTTCAAAAGTAGTTTTAATACATTTTATATTTGTGTTTACTTTCTGCTTTAATATTTGAAATCTCTCAGTCTGATAATAATGTTCTAGTTCAGATCTAATAGCATCTATACCTGAATCAATATCATATTTACATTCATAATTTTTATCTTGGATAATAGCTTTTTCAGACACAAGATACTTATATGCCGACCCAGAAAATACTCTTTTTTCCGTACCAATTTTATACTTTAAAACATCATTCTTTAAGATTTCATAGTTACCATTCAATTGATCAGGATTATTTACTCTATCAATTTGATTACCAAAAACAAATAATTTATCTTTTAAAGCAATTCCATCACTATCGGTATTATTTTTAATAACACTTAGTGAAGTTCCTTGAATACTAGGATTAGTTCCCGCATTCGTAACTAAAATAATGGCATCTGCATTTTTTAAACGTTCTTCTGTTTGGCGGATATGCAATTTTGTTGGGGAGTCAAAACCAGGGACATCATAAATTATTGCTGTTTCAATCTGTTTAAGTTTCGAGGATTCAATTTCAATTTTTTTAACACTTCTTGGTTTTGAAGTATCATTTTTTTCTCCTTTAATAAACGTTTGAAATTTATCTTCGTTTAACTCATCTCCATGAAATTCAATCTTTCCTCCATTTAAAGTTAATTTTGACTTAGATTTCAAAATATCTAAAATCTCTTGATCTGTTTTACCTACATGATTTTTATGCAGTTGATTATTTTTTTCTTCTAAATTAGCAAAATAGCTCTCAAATTCATTACTGTCTAAATCTTTAAAACTAACGCTTGTTGCTGCTGGATATTCAAGCTCCAAAAGCATGTCTTGAAAAATTTGATTAAATTCAGCTTCAGTATAAAACTCTACAGTAGCTTTATCCGATCCACTAACTAATCTCGTTGTAGTAAAAGTACATCGTTCGGGTGCTGAAGGTAGTACATAGTTATCAATCAAGGCATTAGCAAAAGTAGACTTACCAGCCTTCTCTAACCCAACAATAGCAATTTCAAACTCATTACTCTCTAATTTGTGTTTGAGTTTTTTATTCTTCTCACTATAGTTTTTAAGCTTTTCTAGTTGCTGACTATTTAACAGTTCCAAATCTACATTGTTAATTAATTTATTAATTAATGAACTTGTACGATCAATTTCACTGATTAAAGATGCTTTTTCGATTTCATATGAATGTGCATTCATAAAATTACCCTTTGTACTTTTATTAAATAAAAAATTACTACTTATGCCACCGCTTCATTAAATGCTTCAACAACCCCAAATATGTTGTCAGCATCCGCATCACCAAACACACCATCAATCCCTTCAAAATGGATTTGATTAAAAGGTGGTTCATAAAGTTGTGCCGCATCCAGCACACCGTTTTGAGTCAAATGATCAATCATCATTTCAATAAAACGAATCTGTTTATCGTTATAGGTTGTACCTTGCAAGTATTTAGAAAATGCTTGTTGTACTGCTTGGCGATCTAAACCAACCAATGAGCGGATGAACATTGGCAATGATTGATCTGTACCAAAACATTCTTCAAATTTATCTCGGCTTTCTACTTCTTGTGCTTCAAAAACAAAGCGTTCTAACTCACTTAGATCGGTCGGTGTCAGTGCTAAACCACGCTTTAACTTTGCGATGGTAATATGGTTTTCATTCGCTTTGATGAAACTCTCTACTCGCTTACGGTACTGGGCTAGGTTTACGCCACTTGAAACGACTGGTATATCGACTGCTTGCATATCTCCAATTTCATCATCAAGCATAGAATACACAATAGTCGATGTGGATTTTTCAATCAGTTTCACCAAGCCACGAATACGTTTACGCATCGCTTCGAGCATTGGCAAGGTAATACCTTTCCAATATTCCACGGTTTGAATATCTTGAATCAGCGCAATCTGTTCTGCAACAACAGGAATATTTTCTTTGCTTTCCAGCTTAGAAGCAATTTCAATCACTTTATTGGCATAACTCTGAATCGCTGTATTGTTCTTTTCCAATACTCCCAACTCAAGGTTGTAGCAAAGCATATCAAACAATTTAGCTTCTAAAGTTTCAGGCTCAAGTTGGTTTGGTAATTTAGAAATGTGTTCTCGTAATGTTCCTATCGCAAGGTCATCTAAGTTGTTCCAAGCATCATCATTTTTGAAATGTTCAACATGCTCAAGTTCAGATTTCACAATGAAATTCTCATTGTTCATAGACTTCACTTCAGTCTGTAAACTCTGACGCATATCTTGCTGTACAGCTTTTAATTCTTCGGTGGCATCGTCCTTCGCATTCAGTAAACTCAGGATATTTAAACGTGCTTTAAATAAACGTTGTCCTAATGGTTCTGTGGTCGCAACAGGCGCACCATCAGGGTTTTCATTGAAGTATTCAAAGTTAGAACAATAGTCGAAAATAAAGAATTCTTTTTTATCTTTTTCAGGGCTAAATAATTCTTTGCAGAGGCGTGTACCACGCCCAATCATCTGCATAAATTTCACTTTAGAGCGCACAGCTTTAAAGAACACCAGATTGACCACTTCAGGCACATCTATACCTGTATCGAGCATATCCACTGAAATCGCAATCTGTGGCTCAGCTAAGTCTTTCTTGCTAAAGTCATCAATTAAGCTTTGTGGATACTTAGTGGCATGGGTAATGACACGGGCAAACTTGCCATCATATTGCGGATAGTTTTCATTGAAGCGATCAGCAATAAACTGGGCATGTTTTTGATTGACGGCAAAGATAATGGTTTTACCAAGACGATCACCGCCTTCGGTCTTAATACCATTTTCCATCAAGTGCTTGAGCATTAAATCAATCGTGCCTGTATTAAACAGCTCTTTATTGATTTTGGATGCTGAAACTTCCTCAGGTGCTTCTTCATCTCCCCAATTTAGACTATCCCAGTGTTGTTTTTCTTCTTCTGAGAGTTCGTCATATTTCACGCCTTCACGCATAAATTTAAGCGGAACAGAATAGGCTTTTGGCGGTACGAGATAACCATCGGCAATGGCTTGATCAAGATCATAGTAATCAGTTGGGACACCGCTTTCTAAGCCAAACAGTGCGTATGTATCACGATCCACTTCATCCCGCGGTGTCGCAGTTAAACCAACAAGCAAACTATCGAAGTATTTAAAAATCTCGCCAAATTTTTGATAAACGCTGCGGTGTGCTTCATCAATAATAATCAGGTCAAACATGCCTGTACCGAATTGGCGTGTACCGTCCGCATTTTTTTCGTCAATCAAGCCGATCATGGTTTGATAGGTAGAGAAATACACACGACCCACTTGGTTCTTATCTTCAAGTAAATTGACGAATGAGGCATCTTTTAAATTGGCTTTAAAAGCGTTGTGTGCCTGATTGACCAATGAAGTGCGGTCTGCAAGGAATAAAGCTTTTTGCACTACATTGGCTTTCATCAGCACATCGACCAGTGCAATGGCAGTACGTGTTTTACCTGTGCCTGTTGCCATAATCAGTAAGCCTGCACGTTCTTTACGTTGATAGGCTGCAAGCATGGCTTTGATGGCACGAGTTTGGTAGTAACGCTCGACAATGTCCGCATTGATCGGGAAGCTACTTAAATCAGGATTGTTCTTACGTCTTTCGATCAGGCGTTTCAGTTCTGCTTGTGTATAAAAGCCATGAACTAAACGTGGTGGACCACCTTGCACATCATTCCAAATTCGGGTTTTGTAGCCATTGGTATAGAAAATGACAGGGCGTTGTCCTGTTTGTTGCTCTAAACAGTCGGCATAGAGTTTTGCTTGTTGCTGTCCAATATCAGGGTCAGTCGATGTGCGTTTTGCTTCAACCACAGCCAAAGACAAGCCATTGGCATCATACAGCACATAATCCACTGCACCTTTACCCGATGGACTCGGCATACCTGTTACAGCAACTTCCTCTCGAACCGTTGTGCCAATTTCCCAGCCTGCTTCTTCAAGCATGAGGTCAATTTTAAGTTTTCGAGTTTCGTCTTCTTTATAGTCGGTAGGGTCTTCGATTTTGCTATTAGCAATTTTGGCTTGTTCAACGTCTGCACGTTTTTGTGCAAGTTCAGCATCTATGTTGGCAAGTAATTTTTCACGCTCTTCTAAACTTGCGGACAGTTCAAATAGTTTTTGTTCGCGTTCGCGTAAAGCTTTATGTTGTTCAGCAAACTGTTTTTCTTTAGCTTCTGTTTCTTTTTGCAGTTGTTCTTTGTTGGCGGTGATTTGCTGAGTATTGTCAGTATTTGGTATTAGTTTTGGGTTAAATAAAATCGACTGAGAGCGGTCTTTTGAGGGTGAGCCATAATTACGTTCAAACCAGACATACATCAGGAATAAATGGCTGATGTGTTTTACAGTTTCTTCGGTGGTGAGTTGCTTGAACTTTTTCCCATGTACGGCACTGTTGCCGACCATGCGGATGTTGTCCATTTTGTCCCAAATATAGGGTGGGATAATTTCTTTAAACTTTATGTCGTTGAGTAAGTTATGCAGTGAAGCATCATAAGGCTGAGTCAGTTTTTTGTCGTATTGATACAGCCACAGTACAAGGTTTTCAAGTGATGAACGAGCCGCAGCAAGGGCAAATTGTGGGGAAATATACACGAGCTTTTCGGCTTCTTTGGCAGTGGCAGCCAAGCTTTTAAATTCAGGTTCTAAAAACGAGAAGTTGCTCATGTATATATTCCCTCATATTTTTAATTAAATGTTATAAAGTACCGTTAAATGCTTGGTTTTGTAGTGATTTGAATAAAGATTCGATATATTCTAATGAAGATAAGTGCATACCAATTAGTCTGTCTATAGATCTAATCTTACTTGAAAATTCAAGCTGTAATTCAATTGGTGGAAGGAGAATTTCAAGCTCTCTTATATCTACCAAATGTAAGTGCTTTATGGCAATTCCTTTATTTTTTCCCAATAAATGAGAAAGCATGGACGGACTTCTCAACATACTAGTAAGAAATATCGCATCAATTTGCTGCCGATCATGTTTAATCAAACATAAACTTTCAAACAAACTGAATTGATGTGAACGATCAATTATAGCAACTGAACCAAGTGAACCACTTTTGGCAAGCACAACATCTCCAATTTCGGGATTGCATCGCTTGATGAGTTGGCTGTGTTCTTGTTCAGAAATATACTTGTTTGTATTCCAAACAATACGACCTTTCTTAATGTCTTTAGCTGATAAAAACTCAATACCTGAACTCATATATGTAGGAGTTTTATGCGTTCCATCAGTAATTTTATGAGTTACTTTCTCAAGCAGGCATTTGTTCCAATTCTTTGGATTTGATATCGGATCGCCAAACATATCAATAAATGTGGCTTGTAAAAGCTGATCTAACTTTTCAATGGCTTGCTGACGTTTTTGGCGTAGCTCATCCGCTTGATGTAAAATAGATGCAATTCGGCATTGTTCTGCAAGTGATGGGAGTGGGATTTGAACTTCTTCCAACTTAGCTTTGGTAATATGTTTTAATCCAACTCCACCATGAGCTTGGTCAATAATTTTGACAATTAAAGAATTCAACGCATACCTTAAGTAATGCTTATCGACTAGCTCTTCTTTTACGTCTACACGGAAAATATGTTGATTTAAGAAGCCTTTTCCACGATTCCAAAAGAATGCACCAAAAGAAGTTCCAGGCGTTCCTGACCATGAAAACAATAGATCACCTGAATTAATCCAAAAGCGTTTTTCTACATCAAAATTACAATAATTGAATGGTTTAGTCTCATCATTTAAATTTTGGATACGCACAATAGGCGTTCCTTCCTCAGACCATTCTTCAGGTTTAAATGCTCTACCGTTTTGTAATTTGCATAAGTCACCGAAACGTACTGATTTCACTTAAGTAACTCCTTAAGTGTAGCCATTCCTTTTAAAATATCCTGCTCAAGCTCTTCTAAATCCGCCAAAATTTTACTTGGTGCTTCATATTCCACTTGTTCATAAACCACTTCTTTATAACGGTTAATCGACAAATCATAACCATTGGCAGCAATATCAGCTTTATCCACCATAAAGCTTTGCTCTGTGGCTTTACGGCCTTTTTCACCCTCTAAGTTTTTAAAACGGGCAATAATGTCAGGAATGTTGTTATTTTCATGCTTAGATGCATCTAGCTCGTTACGCTTATCATCCAGCGAATAACCATCCGCCTGCATATCATAAAACCAAACTTTGTCCGTACCGCCCGACATGGTTTTGGTGAAAATCATAATGGCAGTTGAAACTCCTGCATAAGGCTTAAATACACCTGACGGCATCGAAATAATCGCCTCGAGCTTTTGTTCTTCTACAATTTTTTGACGCAAATCTTTATGCGCTTTTGATGAACCAAATAACACGCCATCAGGCACAATTACCGCAGCACGACCACCAGTTTTTAACAAACGTAAGAACAAGGCTAAAAAGAGTAATTCAGTCTTTTTGGTTTTGACTACGGCTTGAATGTTCTTGGCACAGCTTTCATTATCCAAACTGCCTGCAAATGGCGGATTGGCAAGAATCAGACTGTATTTTTCCGCAATATGTGAATGCGTTTCACTCAAAGAATCACGGTTTTCAATAATGGGGTTTTCTACACCGTGCAGCATCATGTTCATTGAACCAATGCGAAGCATGGTGCTGTCAAAGTCGTAACCAAAGAAAGTTTCTTCACTAAAGCGTTTTGCTGCTTCAGGATTAGCAAAAATCTCAGTGCTGTAGTGATCGTTTAAATACTCACTTGCTGCTACAAGGAAGCCTGCTGTACCACATGCAGGGTCACAAATGGTATCGGTTGGTTTAGGCTGCATCAAATCCACAATCATCTTGATGATATGGCGAGGGGTACGGAACTGACCGTTTTGACCTGCTGAAGCGATCTTACCGAGCATATATTCGTAAATATCGCCTTTGGTGTCTTTGTCATCCATTGGCACATCGGCAACCAAATCCACCACTTTGGTAAGTAGAGCAGGCGTAGGAATGGTAAAACGAGCATCTTTCATGTGATGACTATAGGTAGTTCCATCTTCTGCACCTAAGTTTTTAATGAAAGGAAAAACTTCATTGGCAACCTTGTTATACAGTGTTGCAGCATCACCCAAAGTAATAAACTTTGACCAACGTAAATGATCTTGCTCAGGCTTAAAAATAGGTTGCTCAACTTCTCTTTTTAAACGATTGGCTTTCTTTTCTTTTGTAATCTGAATTTCATCGAGTCGGCGAATAAACAGCAAATAAGTCATTTGCTCCATGACTTCTAATGGATTGGAAATACCGCCACTCCAAAAGGCATTCCAAATCTGGTCAATTTTGCTTTTAATTTCACCTGTAATCACGGTATGACTCTCAAATTTCTTTGAGAGTATTGTGTTGAATTTTAGATAAAAAAGCTATGATAAATTAGAAAGATGAGACAACTTGTGTCGCAAAAAATTGCCTATATTTTGAGATATTGGCATCAAATCATTTTATTTTGCATCAATCCAAGCGTGATAAACTTCGTAGCCAAGATCCTTAAGTTTCGTATAAATATCTTCAAAGTAAGTCTCTGTATCTTTGAAGTACTCTTGTTGTTCCTGATCCAATAAATCAAAGTCCATGATGTAGGTATCCGGTTCTTGATCTAAGATTTCCTTCAGCTGATTGGCAAAGTCTAGTTTTTCATCATCAAAAAATACGTGAAGTTTTTCAGGATTATCCTGAATGTCATTTATTTTCTTTTCAAAATAACTAATGCACTTTTTACAATCTTGAACCCAATGCAAAATATTTTTTGCTAGGTTCAATTTACCTAAAACGTCTTCATATTTTTTTGCTTCTGCTAAAAAAATGCGATTTTCTTTAATATAGGATTTGAAATAGATCGGCAATTGCTCTAATTCAGTTGTAATAAAAAATAATCGATTATTTCTTCGTGAGCCTCTTGCGATAGACGCGTCTAAATTTCGTTTTTTCCTAGTTTCTTCCATTCTGTTTTGAATCGCTGGTGAAGAAAAATCACTTTGCTCAAGCAAGCCCTCGAAGTCAAAAACTTGGGCTTTGTATTTAATCGTACCAAACACATCAAGCTCACCATACTCATGATCAAACTTTAATTGCTTAAAAATAATGGTGTTCCCATCATCGTCACCAGATGATCCGTGATACTTTTTTCCAATGACATTTTCAGCGATGAAGATACCTTCCTTTTTTACTGCAATACCGTCAAAAAGCCAAATATCAGAATTCCCAGAGGCATATGACCATTTCATTGAAAAAGCGATTTCCTCTTCTCTTAGAATGAGTTCAGAAACGATAAGCTTTTGGCGTACATCATCTAAGTCTGGAAAATCTAAATCCCCACTAAATTTTGTATTCATTTTAGAATTCTCAATATTTTGTAGAGAAAATTTATCTTAAATTTCCAGATAAATACATAGAAATTAAATAATTAACGACAAGTAAGGGTTTAGGGTAATAATTCTTTTGCATTTATCTCTAAAACGACGGCAATTTCATACAGTTTTTCGACTGTAATGTTTACTTCTCCACGCTCGATACGACCAACATAGCTACGGTCTATTCCACATTGAAGTGCTAAAGACTCTTGAGTAATTTTCAATTCTGTTCTTTTACTGCGTATTAATTGCCCAATCACAACTGATAATTCTGACATTTGAAACTAATTGCTCAAAAACAGAAATATCACTAATTGAGGATTAAATATCCACGGATTATAATCCTCATTTTTAATAAAAGATTAAAAGACTGAACATGAAGAGACCTGTACATTTGCCGTTGTATCACGAATTCTTAGAATTATTCGATAACTATGAAATTCAAAATTGGGAAGCCAAAAAATTTTGGGAAAAACTTAATATTAATCAGATCTACAGAAATGATAAGACCAAGCGTTTGATGTATTCTGGTTTAAAAGTTTTAATACGATTTCAATATTTAGAAGTTAATCATGAAACATCAAGAAAAAATGTTTTTTCTTATACCGAAACACCACGTATGAATGAACTCAGGAATCGAACAAAGAAGCAAAAATTGGAAGAGATTTTTTCTAAAAAGAAAACAGAATTTTTAGATCAAATTAAAGATAAAGAAAATAATATTGAGTTTCTACAATCATTATTATCGGATGATAAAACATTAGAGAAATATTTTATTAACCATAAAGAAACTATGGAGAATGATATTAAAAATATAAAATCAAATATTAAATTAATGGACGATATAATAGATCTCTTTCATAAATCAAAAAATGATCTTCTTTTTGGTTAATATTTGCAC